>JANMMQ010000198.1:0-15560 GCA_031373465.1 Ilumatobacteraceae bacterium
GCCATCACGGCCGGAGGCGGACAGGTGGTTCCGATTGCCGAGGCCCAGGCGTTGATGTGGACGCAGCCCCGTCATGCCGACCAGCTCGAGACGGTGCTCGCTGAGAACGAACAGATCTCGTGGGTGCAGTTGCCGTACGCCGGTATCGAACCGTTCGTTCATCTCGTGCAGGACGACCGCACATGGACGTGTGGCAAGGGGATCTTCGCCGAACCGGTGGCCGAGCTCGCCCTGACCTTGGCCTTGGCCGGTATGCGCAGCCTCGGTACATACGTCAGGTCGACGACGTGGCTTGGTGAGGCTGGGCGCAATCTGATTGGCAGCAAGGTCACCATCCTCGGCGGCGGCGGTATTGCCTGCGCGTTGGTGCGAATGCTCAAGCCCTTCGACTGCCACATCACCGTCGTGCGCAACCGCATCGAGGAGATGGAAGGAGTGGACGAGGTGCTCGCCGCCGAGCGCTATGTCGATGCTCTCGCTGGCGCTGATCTGGTGGTGCTGGCGCTTCCGCTCACGGCCGAGACCGAAGAGATGATCTCGCTCACTGAGCTCGAGATGATGGAAAGTCATGCGTGGATCGTCAACGTCTCGCGTGGCAAGCACATCGTCACGGATGATCTCGTGTGGGCCTTGCAGAATGGAGTCATCGGGGGAGCCGGGCTCGACGTGACGCATCCGGAACCGTTGCCCGACGACCATCCATTGTGGACACTGCCGAACTGCATCATCACGCCTCACATCGGTGCCACCATCGAGATGGAGGAGCCGCTTCTGGCCGAGCGCATCACGACCAATGTGCGTCGGTTCGGTCAGAAGAAGGACCTTCACGGCGTGGTGTATCCCGACCTCGGTTACTGACCATGGCCGAGCTCGACGCGGCCGCACTGGTCGGCTTGCTCGCTGATGATCACCGCCGCAAAGTGGTCGCGGCTATCGAGCTCGGGGCGATGCATTTCGACGACGTGGTCGTCGCAACCGGGCTGACGTCGGTGCAGGTTGCCAAGGCGCTCGGCCGGCTCGTCGAGGCCGGGTTGGTGACCACGGGTGATGACGCTCTTGTCGTTGCCGGCGCTTCGTTCCAACGCGCTGCCAGACAGGCCAGCACTCGCCCTGCCTCGACAGAGTTCGACGATCAGCCCGAAGATTCCCGCAAGGTGCTCCGCGCCTTCGTTGTCGACGGCCGCCTGCAGTCGATACCGGCCGCCAACGGCAAGCGGATGATCATCCTCGATTGGCTGGCGCAGGAGTTCGAGCCCGGCAGCACCTACAGCGAAAAGATGGTCAACCTCATCCTCGGCAAGCGTCATGCCGACACCGCTGCGCTGCGAAGGTACCTCGTCCATCACGGCTTCCTCGATCGCGCTCACGGAACGTATTGGCGAAGCGGCGGTACGGTCGACCCGTGACCCACTACGACGCGCTGGGTGTCAGCCGCGAAGCATCAACTGCACAGATCCGGGCGGCGTTCCGCCGTCTGGCACGTGCGCACCATCCCGACACCAGCGCCTCGGGTTCCGCGGAGGCTCTCGCGCCGATACACGAAGCATGGCGGGTGCTGGGCGACCCTTCGTTGCGCCGTCAGTACGATCGCTCGCTCGCCCCAGATGCTCGTCCACAGGTCGAGCCCGACCACGTCCCATCGCCCACACTGATCGCGCCTCCGCAGTCGAGTTTTCCGTGGCGATTCCTCGCCGGGATGGCGGCGGTCGGCATCGGGATCGTCTTGCTCGGTGTGTTCACATACAAGCCGTCGAAGCCGGGTCCGCCGGACAACGTGTTGCAGGTCGGATCCTGTGTTGTGATCGCCGACAACCGCGACGCTTCTGAAGTCAACTGCGACTCCGCTCACGACGGTGTCGTCGAGCGCCTGCTGGTTGCCGACGAGCTGTGTCCCGCTGGCTTGGAGCCGCATCGCGACAGTCAGGGCCTCGGCGTTGTGTGCATCCACTTCGACCTCTGACTGCGGCATTTTCAATGCCGTTGAATTGGAGCCACTGATAGTCTGTCGAACCGCAAGGGCGTTTAGCTCAGATGGAAGAGCGCTACGTTCACACCGTAGAGGTCGGGGGATCGAGACCCCCATCGCCCACCGATGTCCGCCGATGTCCCCCGATCGGGTGATCGGGGCGTGACCATTTGAGACGGCCGGAAACCCTGCGAGGATTGGCGTCGAGCACTCGGGTTCAGCATCGAGCCTGCGCCCAATAAGGTGTGCCCATGTCTGATCCAGCATTCACGGCCGACACGCTTGAGTCGGACGGCGAGGTCGTGCTCAGACTATGCGGAGACATCGACATGTTGTCGGCCCCAAACTTCGCTTCGGCAGCGCTGCGTCTGGGTGGTGCGGACACTCGGATCGTGTTCGACATGGCTGGGGTGACGTTCATGGACTCTGCCGGGCTCAGCGTGCTGGCCGGAACGATGCGCAGGTTGGAACGAACCGGCGGGTCACTGTGCCTACGCGGTGTTTCCAGGCAGGTTCGCCAGATCCTGCGCATCTCCGGGCTCGATCAATTGCTGACGATCGAAGAATCCCACAAATCAGTTGGTGTTGCCCGCACGCGATGAAGCCCGGCCACTGGCGTGTTCCTCGGGTACGTTATGGGCAATGACGCGACTGTGTGAACGCCCTGGATGTTCGCAAGTTGCCGAGATGACCTACGGATTCGACGCCGAGCAGCTGAGGGTGTGGATCGACTCCTATGAACGCGTCTCGACCGATAGAGCCGGTGTGCTGTGCCGACGCCATGCCGACGCGATGGTCGTCCCGCTCGGCTGGATGCTCGACGATCGTCGTGATCCCGCACCGCGGCTGTTCAAGGCGCCGGCCCAACCGACTACCGCGGCACCACGTCAGCGACGTAGTGCAAGCCATCAACGGCGTGATGCCGACCAACTGCAGTTCGGTGCCGATGCCGCAGTCGCGCCAGATGAACTCGCCGACCGCCGTGACGTCGAGACCATCGAACACCCGCCCGACGGAGACGTGCTGCCGTGGAAGCCGACCTTCGATCAGACCGACGATCTCGATGGGCTGCTCGAGGCGCAAAGCCCGCTGCTCGCCCGTGCATTCGGTGGCCAGGAACGGCCGCGGCCGAACAGCTAGCGGTCCGGAGCACTGGCGGTATGGACATCACAGCCTCGCTCGAAGCGCCTTGTGCCGCGGAGCAGTTGTTCGAGTTGGTCGATGACCTGTCGACCTACCCGCAATGGAACGGCTTGGTGCACAGCGCCGTTCGCGAGCCAGGTGACGGTTCCGCGTGGGACGTCGAGCTACGCGCCCGGCTCGGACCGCTGGCGCGCAGCAAGAGGTTGCGCATGGTTCGCACGATCCGCGATGTCGAGAAGTTCAGAGTCGTCTTCGAGCGAGATCAGGCGGATGGCCGCAACCACTCACCATGGGTGCTGGACGCATCGATCGTCGAGCGCGAGGGGCTCAGCAAGCTGACGATGCGGTTGCACTACGGCGGAGGGTTGTGGACCGGAGGCGCGCTGGAACGGGTGCTGGCCGAGCAGATCACGTCGGGTCGTGAGCGCCTGCTGGAGCTTGTGGCGACCAGGCGCTGAACCGACCGTCATCTCGTGGCTCGAGTATCAACGGCATCTCGAAGCATTCGCTGAGCGTCGCCGAGGTCAGATTTCGCCCGATCGGGCCCGAGACCACGACCTTGCCGCCGCGCAGCATCAGCACGTGGGTCATGCCGGGCGGAACTTCGTCGAGGTGATGGGTGACGAGAATCAACGGTGGCGCTGACGGATCGGTCGTCAACTCGGCGAGCGCCCGCACGAGCTGTTCGCGGCCACCGAGGTCGAGTCGTGCGCTCGGCTCATCGAGCAACAAGACTGATGGGTCGTTCATCAGCGTGCGAGCCAGCAGCACGCGCTGCTGCTCGCCGGAGGAAGTCGTCGCGAACGGCCGCTCGGCCAGCCATGCGACGCCCATTCGCTCCAAGCAGGCCAGGGCGCGGGCTTCGTCGGCACTGTCGTACCGATGCCACCACGGTTCGAGCGCTGCGTACTTCGCGGTCATGACGATGTCGAGGCAGCGAAGTTCGGGACGAAGCTGGACCGCAAGTGACGGCGACATGTAGCCGATACGACGGCGAAGGACCCGCACATCGGTGCGCCCGAGCTGTTCGCCGAGTACTCGAACGTCGCCGGTGGAGGGATGCTCGTACATCGCGGCGATCCGCAGCAGCGTCGTCTTGCCGGATCCGTTGGCGCCGAGCACGACCCATCGCTGGTGCGGCAACACCTTCCACGTGAGTGGGGCAAGGATGACCCGATCGTCGCGGACGAAGCTGACACGGACAAATTGCAAGACTGCCGCGGTGTCGCGGGATCCGGGCGGCGGCGACGACATTAAAATGTGACGATATCGCCACTCAGAGTAAGAGATGCCGGTTGTAATGGAGATTCCGCTGGTACCCTCACGACGGGATGCGTCGGATTCTGGTGATTGTGTCGGCGGTTTGTTTTCTCGCGCCGCTGTTGTCGACCACTGTCAGCCGCGCGGACGACCCCCAGACCGAGGCCGAAAAAGCCGCCAGAGAGATCGCCGACGCCCGCGAACGGGCCAATGCTGCCGCGGACGCGTACTTCGCATCCGAGTCGCGGATCGACGAACTGACGCTCCAACAGAACCAGTTGCAGACCGAGATCACCGCGCTCGAAGGCGATGTCAAGGCCCTGCAGCTGTCCGTCGAGAATGTCGCAATCGGCCGCTACACCAGATCCGGCAGCACCGGAGTTCCGCTGTTGACCGGCTTTTCTGCTCCAGAGGATCAGGTCAAGATCGACGCTCTGCTCGATGTCATCTATGACTCGTCGGCCAACGACTTCGACCGGTTCGACGCGCTCAACGCCGACTTGGCCGACAAGCGTCTGAAGCTGGCCGAGAAGAAGGACCAGGCGGAGAAAGAGCGGATCAACCTGGCCTCGCTGAAAGACGCTGCATCGGCCGAGGTCCAACGGTTGAAAGATGTCGAGGCGGATCGCCTGAAGGACGACGCAGTTCGCACCGCACTGATCGCCGAGCAGGCGCGCCGCAAGCGCGACGCCGACCGCAAGAGGTTGCTCAGCGCTCCGACGGTCACGACGCCGGCGCCAGTCGACACGGCGACCGCGAATCCGACAGCAGCACCAGTGGACGACCTCGGCGGCGACTCCGGCAACTCCGGCAACAACCTCGCACCGACAGGTGTCGCCACTCGCCCGTCGCTGCCCAGCGGCGGCGGCGGTCAAACGGGTGGCGGCGGCAACGGCAGCTTCCCTGGCGGAGGCGGCAACGACTACGGAACGTACCCCGGCTGGGTGTGCCCCACCGGCAGTGCGCCGGCACCGTTCGCCGACACATGGGGTGCGCCGCGAAGTGGTGGACGCCGGCATCAAGGCGTCGACATGATCGGCCAGCGAGGCATTCCCATCCTCGCGATTGTCGACGGCATCGCCGAGCCCAGGACCAACGCACTAGGCGGAACCACGATCTGGTTCAGCGGCGTCGACGGCAACAAGTACTACTACGCCCACCTCGATGGCTACAGGCAACTCGGCTCGGTGACGGCTGGGACCCCGATCGGTACCCTCGGCCAGTCCGGCAATGCCCAGTTCAGCATCGCGCACCTTCACTTCGAAGTGCATCCAGGCGGCGGCCCGGCCGTCAACCCGTATCCCACCGTCGCGGCCCACTGCCCATCTTTCGGGTAATACGCGATGAACCTCGATGACGGGCTTGCCGCCGTTCTCGGGGCGAGTGAGATCATCGGTCTGACCCGGCTTTCCGGCGGCGCATCGAGACAGACCTGGCGATTCGAAGCCGATGGACGACCGCTGGTGCTTCAGCTGCAGCGCGACGGCGATGAGCGCGACATGGCAGTCGAGATCGGCGCTGTCCGCGCTGCCACGTGTGCCGGCGTTCCGACGGCCACCGTCGTCGCCGCATCGACTGATCGCTCACAGCTTGGCGCTGCGTACATGATCCTCGACTGGGTCGAAGGCCAGACAACACCTCGCAAGATCCTGCGCGACAGTGAGTTCATCGGCGCTCGCCGAGTCCTCACGGCGCAGATGGCGATGTCACTGGCAAGGATCCACGCGCTGGATCCGACGCCCATCGCCGGTCTGGCAGATATCGATCAGGTCGAGTGCTACCGCGAGCGCCTCGACGCGCTCGGAGAACCACACCCCGCCTTCGAGCTGGCGATGAAGTGGCTCGAGGCCAACCGCCCGGCGGCGGTCGGTCACGGTGTCGTGCACGGCGACTTCCGGCTGGGCAACCTGATGGTCGGCGAGGAGGGCTTGAGGGCTGTGCTCGACTGGGAGCTCGTCCACGTCGGCGACCCAATGGAGGACCTCGGCTGGCTGTGTGTCAAAGCATGGCGGTTCGGCTCAGCGAAGCCCGTCGCCGGCGTCGCTGACTACGAAGAGCTCTTCGAGGCGTACGAAGAGGCGGGCGGATGTCGAGTCGACCCCGAAGTCGTGTGTTGGTGGGAGGTGCTCGGAACGTTGAAGTGGGGCATCATGTGCATCGTGCAGGCCAACGCGCATCTTTCCGGGCTGGCCCGCAGCCATGAGCTGGCCGTCATCGGTCGTCGGGTCTGCGAGAACGAGCATGACCTGTTCCTCGCCCTGGAAGGCCGCTGGTGAAGCCTCACGATGCTCCGTCTGCGGCGCAGCTGGTCGAGTCAGTGCGCGAGTGGCTGCAGACCGACGCGCCGGCGGTGACCGACGTTCGCTTCCAGTACCTCACTCGTGTGGCGATCAACGCGCTGTCGATCGTCGAACGGGAGCTCGCGGTGGGTTCGGAGCAAGCGGCAGCGCACGCGGAGCGACTCCACACACTCGGAGTCGCCGACGATGAAGAACTTGCCGCTGCGATCAGGTCCGGCGCCCTCGACGATCGCATGGACGAGATACGAACGCTGGTGTGGCAGTCCGTGCGCGACAAGCTGACAGTGGCGAACCCGAAATACCTCGGGTCACCGTGACCGGGAGATCGTCACCGGCTGGCCGGCGGCCAGCTGCCCGCACGCAGCGTCGATGTCGGTGCCGCGGTTTCGTCTCACGGTGGCATTGACACCGAGCGCCTCCAGCGAATCGCGGAACTCGTGGACGCGCTTCAACGGCGAGCCGACCGTCGGGTACCCAGAGGTCGGGTTGAGTGGTATCAGGTTGACGTGGGCCGGCAAATGGAACCGACGAACCAACTTGGCCAGCTCCGCTGCATCGCTCGATCGGTCGTTGACACCATCGATCATCGCCCACTCGAAGCTCAGCCGACGCCCCTTCACCGCGAGGTAGTCCGCGCATGCTGACATCAGGTCATCGATCGGGTAGCGCCTGTTGATCGGAACCAGTTCGTCGCGCAACCGATCGTTGGCGGCATGCATCGACACGGCGAGGTTCACTGGCAGCGGACGCTCGGTCAGCCGGCGAATGCCCGGTACCAATCCGACGGTCGAGATCGTGATCTTCCGCGCCGACAATCCGAGATCGTCGTGGAAACGCTCGACCGAGTCCCACACAGCTGTCTCGTTGGCCAGCGGCTCGCCCATGCCCATGAACACGACATTGCCGAGACGGCGATCCATCGAGCGGGCTTCGCGCGCCGCAACCGTGACCTGTTCGACGATTTCGCCCACGGTCAGGTGTCGGGTGAATCCTGCCTGTCCCGTGGCACAGAACCCGCACCCCATCGCACAGCCGACCTGGCTGCTGACACACACGGTGACGCGATCGGGATACAGCATCAGCACAGTCTCGATGCGCTTGCCGTCGCGCAGCTCCCACAGGTACTTGACCGTGTCGCTTTTGTCGCTGACGCGGCGGACGACGATCCCGAGCGCCGGCACCAACCGCTCGCTCAGCGTCGTTCGAAGCCCTTTTGGCAGGTTCGTCATTTCGGCGGGCGTCGACAAGTTCTGGTACAGGCCTTGCCAGATCTGATCGAGCCGATAGCGCGGTTCACCCTCGAGCAAATCCGCCAGTTCGACCCGGCTCGGTTGGTACAGCGACGTCGTCACTCCTCGGCAGCCAATGCCGTGTATTGATCGATGTGATCGCGTATGACGTCGAGGCTTGCCGTCCAGAACGCTGTGTCCGACACGTCGAACCCGAACACGCCGGCGAGCTCCTCTGCGGTGTTCATGCCGGCGCGCGACAGCACGTCGTCGTAGGACAACTGGAAGCGTTGCGTATCCTCGCGGCACTTGGCGTACAGACCGAGCCCGAACAGGAAGCCGTACGTGTACGGCCAGTTGTAGAAGTGAGACCCGTAGTAGTGCGGCTTGACTGCCCACATGTACGGATGCGCCGTCGACTGGTCGAGACCATCTCCATACGCATCTGCTTGTGCGCTGAGCATCATCTCGTTGAGCTCGGATACGCCGATGGTTCGGCGTTGGCGGCGGGCGAGGACCTCGGTCTCGAATGTGACCCTGCTGCGAATGTCAATGACGGTTTGCACCGCGCCGAGCAGGTTGACGTCGAGCAGCGCCAGCCGGTCGCGCCCGGCGAGGTGCTGCAGCCCTTTCTCGACGACCAGCGTTTCGCAGAAGATGCTCGCTGTCTCAGCCAGGGCCATCGGCATGCGGCGTTGGAGCGCCGTTCGCTGGGCGAGTTGCGTGTTGTGGTAGGCGTGGCCGAGCTCGTGCGCAGTGGTCTGAGCCGAATCGACACTGCCGCTCCAATTGAGGAAGACCAACGAGCGGTCTTCGACGAACGGCATGCAGAACGCACCGCCGCGCTTACCTTCCCGCGGACCCGCATCGATCCATTGCTCGTCGATGGCACGGTCGACCAGACCACCGAGTGGTTGGCTGTACGAGGCGAACGCGCCGCGGACGATGTCGAGGCCCTCGGACCACGAGATGCCGCTCGGTGCGAAGGGGAGCGGTGCCACCATGTCGTACCACGGAAGAGCACCGTCGTGTCCGTGCAACCGCGCCTTGGTCCGCATCCAGCGACGTAGATCCGGCAGCGATGCATCGACTGCCTCCTGCATGGCATCGAATGTCGCCCGGCTGACGTGGTTGGCGAACAGTGACGCATCAATTGGCGCGTTCCATCCACGTCGCCGGTTGACGACGTTGGCCTCACCTTTCACTGCGTTCATCGCAGCCGCACACGCAACGGCAACCGTCGGCCAGGCGCGGAGCTCGGCCTCGTACGCGGCCTTTCGAACCCGCGGGTCGGCGTTGGTTGCGAGGCCGCGTATGGCCGCCATCGGCAGCGTCTTCGGGCCGTCGGGAAGCTCGACCTGCTCCTTCAATTGCGACGTGACGTCGGAGTGCAGACGGTCCCATGCCGTCGACCCGGTGTTGCTCAGTTCGGAATAGAGGCCTTCCTCAGCCTCGGCCATCTGGTGATCTGCTCTGGCCGCGAGGAGGGTGAGAGGCCCGCGGTGTTCGGCTACCTCGGAGCTGACCTCGGCGAGCGCGTCGACGCCGAGGGAGCTCACCCATTCTGCGAGACGGCCGAGCAGTGGTCGGTGTTGCGACTCGATCACCTCCAGTTCGCTGAGCAAGCCCTGGGCCTTCTCGTCGAGGCTGTCGGTGGAGACCGTTGCGTACACATACGCCGCGACGATGTCGCTGCGCCGATCCGAGTCGTTGACGGCGCGAATGATTGCGTCGGCCGTCTGGCCGTCGGCGGCTGTCACGGCGCGCGATTCACATCGCCGGATGTCGTGCTCGTCGAACAGCGCGGCCAATCGTGTCGAGTCCGCGCCGACCTGTTCCAGTGCATCGACGAACGAACGCGACTCGAAGGACTCGTGCACATCGGCGACGCTCCATCGCGGGAGCGTCTCGATGGTGTCGGTCATGGATGCGCTCCGCTCATTGTCGCGCTGGTCTGGGTTGCCGGCACGAAGCCGAGGTAGGCGTGATCGGCGTGATGGACGACGAACCCCAGTCGCTCGTAGAGCCCGAGCGCAGCGTCGTTTGCGCCATCGACATGCAGCATGCCCACCGTGAGCCCACTCTTGGAGAGGTGGTCGAGTCCGGCGATCGTCAGTGCCTTGCCGAGCCCCTGGCCGTGAAAGGAGGGATCGACGGCGATCACGTAGATCTCGCCCATCGGCGGTGTCGCATCGCGGTGGACCTTCGTCCAGCAGAAGCCGGCAAGGACGCCGTCTCGCTCGTGCAGCCGGAACCCGGCGGGGTCGAACCACGGCTCGGCTTCGCGCAGTCGCAGAGTGTCGATGGTCCAGCCTCCCTGCTCTGGATGGTCCTCGAACGCCGCGTTGTTGACCCGCAACCATTCGGCCTCATCGCGTCCCACTTCGAATGGTCGAGTCTCGATGGTTGTGGTCTGGTCGATCGGCAGGCTTCGCCGAAGCTGCAAGAGTCGCCTTCCCAAGTGAAGCCCGACCTCGGCTGCCGTTGCGTCGGCAGTCTCGTCCGGTCGGTGAACCCACCAGTTCAACGGGCCGCCGCCATCGGCTGCCACAAGGTCGAGTGCGGCTCGCAGCAAGAGAGGCGGCAGGGCTTCGACGTGAACTCGTTCGTCGGGTGCGATCACGACCTCGACGGCCGTCGACATGTTGGCTCTGGCCAACTGGGTGTAACCCACGAGTTCGTCTTGTTCGTCGAACGCCATCACTGCGGCGAAGCCCGGCGTTGTGCCGCGAGCTGACAGGGCGAGCTCGAGGTGGTCCGACAGCGGCGCAAAGCCGTCATAGTCGGCAGCGTCAGCGAGCAGTCTGCTGATGGAATCGAATGCGTCGTCGTCGACATCGCGTCTCGTCTCGATTCGCCACATGATCACCGAGGCTAATGCCGGGTCGCCCGGAGGCGCCTGATGTATCGGTCACGGTTGAATAGTGTCGACCTCATGGCCAAGCCGCGCACACCGAAGGGGCGAGCTGTCGAGGTCGCCCGCCGGCTTTCCGAGGCCTATCCCGAGGCGATCTGCGAGCTCGATCACCGAAACCCCTTCGAGCTCCTTGTTGCGACCATCCTGTCGGCGCAGAGCACCGATGCGCGGGTCAACATGGTCACGCCTGCGCTCTTCGAGCGGTATCCCACCCCTGCTGATCTCGCGGCGGCCAACCCCAGGGACGTCGAGGAGATCATCCGCTCGACCGGCTTCTATCAGAACAAGACCAAGAGCCTCCTCGGCATGGCACAGGCATTGATCGAACGCTTCGACGGCGAGGTGCCCACCACTCTCGACGATCTGGTCACGCTGCCCGGTGTCGGCCGTAAGACCGGCAATGTCGTGCGCAGCGTCGCGTTCGGCCTGCCGGGTCTGCCCGTCGACACGCACGTCTTGAGGCTGTCGCGACGACTGGGCATCAGCGAGCTCGACGACCCGGTCAAGATGGAGCTCGAGTTGGACAGCTACCTTCCGCCGCGGGAATGGGGTCCGTTCAGCTTGCGGATGATCCTGCACGGTCGCCGGGTGTGCGATGCCAAGCGACCCAAGTGCGCCGAATGCGTGCTCGAGGACATTTGTCCGTCGTCGCGCCTGCCGCGCCGAGCGTCACGAAGATAGTGAGAAAGCCACGTAGAGTGGCACGTTGCGCCGTTTCAGAATCGGTGTATAGTGACCCCACCAACCAGGTTCCCGCCACCTGGTTTGCGGGCGATGCCGGGATCCGCCGCCTGGCATTGCAGAGCGACGGCCCCGTCACCGGGGCCGTTGCCGCGTTGCCAAGTCAATGTTTTCGCCGATCTCAGGCGATCAGCTTGAGCGCGCGGCGCAACAGTCGCTCGGCGTTCCGCAGGCCTTGCTCCGCTTCGCCCACGGCCGCACGGAGATCCTCGCGTCCTGCTGGAATGCCTAGAGGGCCGACCTCGGCGAGCTGTTGCCGATATCGCTCTACGTGTTCAGCGATGACCGTCAGAGTGGCAGCGACTGGGTCGTTCATGGACTCATTCTGGCGGGTCGCGCCACCAAATCGAGCCTCCCTGGATGGCGACACGGTCGGTATCGTGGCCATCTGTGCATCTGGTGACGGTACGGGACGACTTGAAGGCCTTGCAGGGCTATCACTCGCCCCAAGTCGACGTGCGCGTTCGCCTCAACACGAATGAGGCACCGGCAGGACCTCCTCTCGCTTGGCGCGACGCGTTCGCCGCGGAACTATCGCGGGTGGAGTGGAATCGTTATCCCGATCGCAGTGCCTCTGCTCTGCGCGCTGCGATTGCCGCCTCACATCGCGTTCGACCGGATCAGGTGTTCGCCGCCAATGGTTCCAACGAGGTGCTGCAGACGCTGTTGTTGGCGTACGCCGGCCCCGGCCGACGAGTGGCTACGTTCGAGCCGACGTACCAACTGCATGGTCACATCGCTCGACTCACGGGCTCGACCGTCATCGAAGGTGAGCGTGGCGCCGACTTCGAGTTGGACCTCGCCTCCGCCCTCGATCTGATCGCGGAGACCCACCCCGACGTCACGTTTCTGTGCTCACCGAACAACCCAACCGGTCTCGTCGAGCCACCCGGCAACGTCGCCGCGTTGCTCGATGCGCACCCCGGGCTGCTGGTCGTGGACGAGGCGTACGCGCAGTTCGCCGGGTGGTCAGCGTTGACGATGGTCGACGAGTCCGCACCGCTCGTCGTCACCCGCACCTTCTCCAAGACCTGGTCGATGGCCGCAACTCGCCTCGGCTACCTCGTCGGGCCGTCCTGGCTGGTTGCCGAGCTCGACAAAGTGGCACTGCCGTACCACCTCGATGCAGCCAAGCAGATCGCCGGCAGGCTGGCGCTGCAGTTCACCGACGAGATGGATGCCCGGGTCGAGCAGATCATCAGCGAACGCGATCGCATCTCGCGATCGCTCGGCCAACTCGCCCTGGATGTCTTCCCCAGCGGGGCCAACTTCATCTTGTTCAGACCACGCGAGATACGCGGTCGACAAGTGTGGGAGGAACTGCTCGAACGCAGCATTCTCATCCGCGACTGCACGAGCTGGCCACGACTGGCGGACTGCCTGCGGGTCACTGTCGGTACGCAGGACGAGAACGACGAGTTCCTCGCCGCGATGAAGGAGATCGTCCAGTGAGTCGTTCAGGCACAGTCCACAGGGCCACCAAGGAGACATCGATCGATCTGAAGATCGAGATCGACGGCTCCGGTACCACCGACATCGCCACAGGCATCCCGTTCTACGACCACATGCTCGAACAAGTCGGCAAGCACGGCGGCTTCGATCTGACCATCGCTGCTATTGGGGATCTGCACATCGACACGCACCACACCGTGGAGGATGTTGCCATCAGTCTCGGCGAAGCCTTTCGGCAGGCTCTCGGCGACAAGGCCGGGGTCAGACGCTTTGCCAGTGGCCTGTTCCCACTCGACGAGGCCCTGGTCGAAGTTGCTCTCGACCTGTCGGGCCGACCATTCGTCGTCTGGCAGGTAGAACTTCCGGAATGCCTCCCTTTGGGCAACCCCGCGTTCGACCCTCAGTTGGCCGAGCACGCAGTTGCCTCCTTCGCGACAGCGGCGGGCATCACCTTGCACGTCACGTTGCGCCGTGGCCGCAATGTGCATCACATCATCGAAGCGGTGTTCAAGGGTTTGGCGCGATGTCTTCGCGACGCGGTGCGCATCGAAAGCGAACAGGTGCCGTCGACAAAGGGTGTGCTCTAGGCCATGAGTGAGCGCGCACTGATCGCCGTTCTCGACTATGGCATCGGCAACCTGCGCTCTGCCCAGAAGGCGTTGCAACTCTGCGGTGCCGACGCCCGCCTTACCATCGACCATTCGCTCATTGCCGACGCGGACGCGGTCGTGCTTCCCGGCGTCGGGGCGTTCGGCGCTTGCATGACAGCCCTGCGCGACGCCGATCTCGAGGACGCCGTCGAAGATGCGGTGGACTCCGGTCGACCGTTTCTGGGAATCTGCGTCGGCATGCAGATGCTCTTCGACAACAGTGAGGAAGACGAGTCAGTCCTCGGGCTCGGCGTCATCCCCGGCACGATCCGGTGGCTCGGCTCCGACCTCCCGAGGCCGCAGATGCAATGGAACCTTCTGACGCTGACGCAGCCGGATGAACCGATGTTTGCCGGCTTGTCAGCCGAACCGTGGGTGTACTTCGTGCATTCCCTGTACGGGGTTCCCGAAGATCCTGCAGCGGTTGTCGCGACGTGTTCGTATGGCGGGGTCGTGAATGCCGCATTCCGGCAGGGCAACGTGTTTGCCACGCAGTTCCACCCCGAGAAGTCAGGCACATGGGGCATAGCAATGCTCGGCAACTTCGTGCGCATCGCGTCGGGAGCAGCTGTCCAATGATGGTGGAGCTGTTCCCGGCAATCGACCTGCACGAGGGTCAGGTCGTTCGTTTGACCCAGGGCGACTATGGCAACGCGCAGGTTTATGGAAGTGATCCCGTCGCGGTTGCGCGATCGTTTGCCGACGCCGGCGCGTCCTGGATCCACGTCGTCGACCTCGACGCGGCACGGTCGGGCTCACCGCAGAACCGGCCCGTCGTTGCGGCCATTGCTGCGGCTGTCAACGGTCGGGCCAGGGTGCAAACCGGTGGAGGGGTTCGAGCGTTGAGCGATGCCCAGCAGCTAGCCAATGTCGGCGTCGCACGCGTGGTGATGGGTTCGGCTGCGATCCAGCATCCGGAGTTGGTCGACGAGGCCGCGGACGTGGTCGACGTGGCGGTGGGGCTGGATCACCGCGACGGTGAGATCGCCGTGCACGGATGGACGCAGGGATCAGGAGTGTCGCTCGACGAAGCGTTGGATCTCTTCCCGTCCGCATCAGCCTTCGTGATCACCGACATCGCTCGTGACGGCATGCTCGAGGGCCCCGACATCGAGGGCCTCACTGCGGTCGCAGCTCGTGCCGTCGCGCCGGTGATCGCCAGCGGGGGAGTGTCGTCACTTGCCGACATCGCCGTGCTGGCATCTGTCCCGGGCATTGCCGGCATCATCACCGGTAAGGCGATCTACGAAGGCCGGTTCACCGTGGCGGAAGCGTTGAGAGCGTTGCGCTGATGCGTGTCGCACGAGTCATTCCCTGCCTCGACGTCACCAGCGGCCGCGTCGTGAAAGGCGTCAACTTCGTCGGTCTGCGAGACGCCGGCGATCCTGTTGAGCTCGCCGCCCGATATGACGCCGAAGGAGCGGATGAACTGGTCTTTCTCGACATCACTGCCTCGTCGGACGGCCGCGACACCCTGGTCGATGTGGTCTATCGCACGGCCGAGCAGGTCTTCATCCCGCTGACCGTCGGAGGTGGCATCCGCACCGTCGACGACGCCAGGCGAATGCTGCGGGCCGGCGCCGACAAGGTCAGCGTCAACACCGCGGCCGTGCAACGACCGGAGTTGATCAGCGAGATCGCGGCAGAGTTCGGATCACAGTGCTGCGTCTGCGCCATCGATGCGAAGCGGCGTCCCAACGGCCTCGGGTTCGACGTGTTCCTGCACGGCGGGCGTACGCCAACGGGGATCGACGCATTGGACTGGGCGGTGAAGGCAGCCAGACTCGGTGCCGGAGAGATCCTGTTGACTTCGATGGATCGCGATGGCACGAGGGAAGGTTTCGATCTCGACCTCACATCTGCCGTCACGGAGAACGTCAACGTTCCGGTCATCGCCAGTGG
>JANMMQ010000225.1:0-1872 GCA_031373465.1 Ilumatobacteraceae bacterium
ACCGTGGCGACGTGCACGCCGTCGGCGGCAAACACGTGGCCGATCGCTAACCCACGACCGCCGCCGAAGTTGTGGCACGTGAAGTCGTGCAGATGCCAATCGTCGGCGCGCACCGGACGATGAAACCAGATCGTGTGATCCAAGCTGGCTGCGTATCGGCCCTCCTTGTCGAGATCGATCGTGGCTTGGACCGCGTCGGTCGGCAGATCGTCCGACAGATACGCCAACCAGCAGCGGTGCAACAACTGATCGTCACCGAGGGCGGCGTTGACCTTCATCCACGCCAACGTGCGTCCGGCGCCGCGGCGGCTTTGCGTCGACGGCGACGAAGACACCCACTCAGGAGGGACGAAACGACGCTCGAAGGACGGAGTCCACGATTCTGGGGTCAGCGAGTCCGGATCCGGGATGCCGGAGTCCATCGTGACGGTCTGCAGATCGATCGATGGCTCGGGGCGCTGGAACGACGCTTCGAGGTTGAGGATCGCACCGACCGCCTGACGGGCGATGACCCGCCGTGTGGAGAAGCTGCGGCCGTTGCGGATCCGGTCGACCTCGAACCGGATCGGCTCGGTGTGGTCGCCGCGACGGATGAAATAGGAGCGAAGTGAGTGAACTTCCAGATCTCTGTCGACAGTGCTGGCAGCAGCCCGTAAAGCTTGAGCAACGATCTGACCGCCATACAATCCACCCCACGGATACTGCGGTCCAATTCCCACGAACGTGTCGGCCCCGTGAGGTTCGAGATCGAACAGTCGGCTGAGATCCATCGATGGCAGCGTAACTATTGAGTTTCGTGATTATGAAACTATGATGTCCGCCATGGCGAAAAGAGGGCCCAAAGGGCCGATGACGGATGAACACAAGGCTGCGCTCGCAATGGGTCGAAACGAGGGCAACGCGGTTCGCAACTATCTCGAGGCGTTGCGCAGCAACAAGCCCAAGCGTGGCCGGCGACGCACACGGGATTCCGTCGCCGCCCGTTTGGGCACCATCGACGACGAGTTGGCCACGGCAGATCCGATGAACGAGCTGCGACTTCGCCAGGAGCGTCGCGACCTCCAGATCGAGATGAGCTCGCTCGGCGCCAAGGTCGACATAAGTGCCTTGGAGAACGGCTTCGTCGCTGTTGGTAAGTCGTATAGCGCCCGTCAAGGAATTTCCTATGCCACCTGGCGCGAAATCGGCGTCGACGCTGCCGTATTGAAGCGTGCCGGCATCTCCCGCACGGACTGACCTGCAAACGTTTCTAGTCGTCCCGTCAGACCGTGTCGATTGCGTCGAACACGGCTTCGCTGTGCCGTAACGAACGCTGCAGGTCAAACGCCTCGTCGAGCAATTCCGGCTTAACCGAGACTCGCTCATCGGCATCGAGCAGTTCACGAAACGATCGCTTGTCGCGCCATGCCTGTGACGCGTTGTCCTGGACAATACGGTATGCCTCGTCGCGATCGAGGCCACCTTGTACCAATGCCAGCAGCACCGGCTGGCTGAACACCAGGCCGAAGCTGGACTCCAGATTTGCCAGCATGCGATCGGGGAAGACCTGCAGACCGGCCAACAATCGCTGCATCCGGCGCAGTGTGTAATGAGCCAACAACGAACTATCGGGCAGGATGATTCGTTCGACGGAGCTGTGCGAGATATCCCGTTCGTGCCACAGCGCGACGTCCTGCATTCCCGCCTGCAGGTTGCCACGCAACACACGGGACAACCCGCTGATGGTTTCTCCACTGATGGGGTTGCGTTTGTGAGGCATCGCGCTGGAGCCCTTCTGGCCCGGCTTGAAGCCTTCCTGCACCTCACCGACCTCGGTGCGCTGAAGATGCCGCAACTCCACCGCGATCATCTCCATCGTCGTGCCCACAGCGG
>JANMMQ010000236.1:0-6357 GCA_031373465.1 Ilumatobacteraceae bacterium
ATGTTGGCCAACATCGCGAAGTAGCTGAACGCGCGAATGACGTGGAGGGCATCGGCAATCGGGAGCGGATCGAGCAGGTCGATGAGATGTGCGGGGTCGGCGTCGCCTACTGCTGCTCGACGGATGGCCTCGACCAGATCGAGCGTTGCCGGGCCCGCCTGGTCGGCGATCACGTCGCCGAGCGTGCGGCCCAGCAGGCGGATGTCGTCGTTGAGCGACGCGGTCGGACGCATCGGTTCAGGATAGGAGCTGCTGACCAACTGCCAGTCTCAATTGGAACCCGCTACCGTCGAGGGCGATGACACTCGGCTCGGCTCGCTATCACATTCGAATCAGCAAGCCGGCCGAGACCGTTTGGCAGTTGGCAGGCGATCCAACGCGTCTGCACGAGTGGTTTCCCGGCGTCACATCGTGCGAGGTCAACGGGACGGCTCGGGTCATCGTCCTCGACTCGGGCTTGCCGATGCCGGAGGAGATCCTCGTCAAGGACGACACCCTGCGGCGATTCCAGTACAGGGTCACCTTGCCCATGTTCGCGTTCCACCGCGGGGGCATCGATGTCATCGACCTCGGCGACGAGACGTGCCTGGTCGTGTACTCCACCGATGCCGACCCGCGCACGATGGCGCTGACGATCGGGGCTGCAACGGCGGGTGCGCTCGACGAGCTGCAGCGTTTGATGGAATCAGACGTTGGTGCCGGCTGATGGGTCGCAAAATCCTCCTCATCACCAGTGACCAGCAGCGGTACGACACGCTTCGTTGCAATGGAGGCACGGTCGCCCGCACGCCGGTGATCGACGGCTTGGCTGCGCAGGGCTACCGCTACGAGCGTGCTCATCCCCAGTCGGTCGTGTGCATGCCATCGCGTTCGACGATCGTCACCGGTCAGCACCCGAGCACTCACGGTGTGTGGATGAACGGCGTGGCCTTGCCGGTCGACGCTCCATCGGTCGCAAGCGTCCTGCACGACAACGGATATCGCACGGCATTGATCGGCAAGCCGCATTTCGAACCGTTCCTCGATCCGTTCGCCCGTTTCATCGAGAACAGGTTTGCTCGCCTAGGCATGACAGGGCTTCACCGCGGGTTCGAGCACTTCGAGTCGGCGACGCACGGGGCACTCGGGCCACTTCACTACGCGCGTTGGTTGGCGGCCAACCACCCCGAGGCCGTCTCGATGTTCTTCCCGGTACTCGACACCAGTCTGGAGGTCAGCGCCGTGGGTGGTGGCGACACCGGCGCACCACAGGTGCACGACAACCCCGTACCACGCGGGTGGTACCACACCGACTGGGTTGCCGATCGCACGATCTCGTGGCTCGATTCGCTCGATGCAGACGACGATTGGTTCGCCTGGATGAGCTTTCCGGACCCCCATCATCCCTGGGATCCACCCGCGTCGGAGCTCGGAAGGGTTGATTGGCGCGACTTGCCGCTTCCGGCGGGATACATCGAGGATGCGGGCAGACGCGAGGCGGTCCTCGACGCCAAGCCCCGGCACTGGCGCGCATGGTACGACGGGCGTCTGGTGTCCAACTACGAGGCACCCGCAAGTTGGGTGCCGGCAACGCTGACAGCTGATCAGGTTCGCGAGGTCAACGCTCGAAACGCCGTGGAGTGCGAGTTGATCGACGAGGCTGTCGGCCGGGTTATGGCGGCCGTTGCGGCGCGAGGTTGGACCGACGATGTCGACGTGATCTTCACCACCGACCATGGTGAGCTGCAGGGCGACTTCGGATTGCTCTTCAAGGGTCCATACCACGTCGACGGTCTGATGCGCATCCCGTTGATCTGGAGGCCGGCAACGTCGGCCACGACGACTGCGACAACGGTGACCCGTCCGGTCGGATTGGTAGATCTCGCCCCGACCCTTTGCCAGATCGCAGGCATCACCGCGCCCGAGTGGATGGAGGGCTCAGCGCTGCCGACAGATGACGCCGATGCCGATAGGCGCGGGTTCGAGCGAGTTCTGACCGAGTGGGACAGCGAACTGTTCGGTGTCGATGTGCACCTGCGCACCATCATGCGACCCGGATGGGTGTGCAGCACCTACCAGCCAGGGTTCAGCCATGACGGGACCGAGGGCGAGCTGTACGACCTAATCGACGATCCGTTGCAGCAGGTCAACCGTTGGGACGATCGCTCCATGTCATCGCTGCGCAGCGATCTGCTGACCGACCTGTGGGACCACCAACAACCGATGCATTCTCCCTGGCGGCGGGTCGAGGCTCCGGTGTGAGGACTGACGCTCTACTTCTTGCTGCTTTTGGCTGAGTTCGAGCGCAGGAGCCGTCGACCCTGCACGGTGATCTCCAGCTCCTTGAACCAGGGTGCCGGCTTGTCGCCACTGCGCTGACCCCAGACCAACGAGCGCTCCTTGGCCTTGTTCAGCAATGCCGCAACGGTTTCGAGCTCCCAACCGAGGCGCGAGGCAATGATCGAGTTGTCGACTGGCGCTCCGGAGTCATCTCCACTGAGCACAACGCCCAGGAGTAGCACCATCTGTCTGTCATCCTGCTGCTGATCATCTGACTGGCGATCGACTGACATCGACGTAATCCCGACTTCCCCTCGCAGTCCCGAACCGGTACGGCTCCGCCGAAGCGAGGAGAACTTGAGGCGCACAGCCTACAGGTTGATATGGCCGCTGCCCCGGAGGTGCTGGTCGGAGGCGATGTAGCGGGCGATCGAGTGGCAAGCTGCGGTGATGAGGTCGTACGACGTTCTGGTGATCGGCGGGGGCATCGCCGGGGTCTCGATCGGATATGAACTGGCCACCGATCGATCGGTCGGCCTGCTCGAGATGGAGGCGACCCTCGCCTATCACACGACCGGTCGATCTGTCGCCACGTTCCTCGAGAGCTATGGCGGGCGCACGATCCGGTTGCTCACCACGGCCAGCCGATCCTTCATGGAGGATCCGCCAGAAGGTTTCGGCCGACCCCTGCTCAAACCGCTGCCCCTCATCTGGGTCGCGCCGCACGGCGATGTCGATGATCTCAACGCCATGTACGACTCCGTCGTCGAGCTGGTTCCCGACATGCGCGTGCTCACTGCCGACGAAGCGGTCGACGCAACCAAGGTGATCAGGCCGGACTGGGTCGCTGCCGGACTCCTGGAACCCGGAGCCAGCGAGATCGACGTAGCCGCACTTCACGGCGGGTACGCAGGCGGGCTGCGCGCACGTGGTGGAGACGTTCAGACCTCGGCTGGAGTGACCGCTATGGAACGCGTCGGCGATGTGTGGCGGGTGACCGACCATTCCGGCGATCAGTACGAGGCCGCGGTCGTCGTCAACGCGGCGGGCTCTTGGTGCGACCTCGTGGCCGATCTCGCCGGCGCTCGTCCCGTCGGAATCCATCCGCTGCGGCGAACCGTGTTCACGATCGGCCCGGCAGCGGGCATCGATACACAGACCGTCCCGTTGGTGGCCGACGTCAACGGCACCTTCTACCTCAAGCCGGAAGGACCGCAGATCCTGTGCTCGCCGGCCGACGAAGTTCCGTCGGAACCATGTGATGCCAGGCCGGAAGAGGTCGACGTCGCCAAGGCGATCGACGTGATCAACGCGGCCACGATGCTCGACATCCGCCACGTCCGGACCTCGTGGGCCGGCTTGCGCAACTTCGTCGCTGATCGCTCGCCTGTCGCCGGATTCGATGACCGCATCGATGGGTTCTTCTGGTTCGTCGGGCAAGGTGGGTACGGAATCCAGATCTCTCCCGCACTCGCCCAGGCCGGCGCCTCGCTCGTTCGCAACGACGGCCTGCCCGACGCGTTGTCACGGCGAGGGCTCGACGAATCAGCGCTCGGTCGTCAGCGCTTGGAAGGCCTCACCGAACTGGGGAGCCACTAGACCTCTTTCGCTCGGCGTATGCACTCGGCAGCGGTGCGTCAGTCGTTTTGCGTGAGTTCGACCACGTTGCCGTCCTGGTCGAGGTAGCGGGCCGACTGTCCCCACGGTTGCGCTTTCGGACCGTGCAGCACCTCAGCTCCCGCAGTCACCGCGCGCCGGTGCGCCGCCGCGAGATCGGACACACGGAACGCGACCTGCGCTCCCTTCGTCGTCATAGCTCCATCCTTTGTCTCATAAAGCGCGAAGTGCATGAATGCGCCATCGGTCCAACTCGTGGCGGCGTGACGGCCGCTGGTCCACAGATCGTCGCCTTCGTGATCGCCAAGGTGGAGATCGAGGCCGAAGCCATCAACGAAGAGGCGGACCGCCCGATCCAGATCCGACACCGTCAACACCACAGTCACCAAACGCTCGACCTTGTTGTCCACGAGCGCATAGTGCCCGGACCGGCGCGGCAACGCAAGCACGATCGAGAGTCGCTCTATGTGTTGACACTGACTACGAGCCTCGTTGAACTGGGCACGCCCAGAACGCTACGTGCGATTCTGGGGCTGCCCAGAACAGCGAAGAATCGAGCGAGGCTCCTGGCGAACGCCTCAACTTGCCTTGGACACGATGTTCGTGCCGGCCTCGACCACATATGTGCCCAGCGTCGCGACCTCGCTGTCGGCACGCGACACGTCGGCGACCATGCGATATTCGGCCGTCCAGCGATCAGGCGTCACGGTGTGCAGTGCATATCCGCGATGGGTGAGCTCGGCGTCGACCAGGTGGGGGTACGCCTTCAACACGTCCGTGAACTGATCGCTGATCAGGCCGGCGGAGCTGATCGATGTCGTGATGAACTCGGCGCCGACCGGCTTGCCCACGGCGCGGTCCCCGGCGCGCAGTTGGGCGATCGCGGCGAGGTGGATGTCGCCTGTGAGCACGATCACGTTGGGCACGTCGTTCTCAGCCAGGTGTTGCAGGATTCGCTCGCGTTGCAACGGATAACCATCCCACTGGTCGTAGTTGAGCACCGCACCGTTCAAGGTCGCATCAGCCAGGATCACCTGGTTGCCGATCACGTTCCAAGTCGCAGTCGAGCCACCCAAGGTGTCGTACAGCCAAGTCTCCTGCTCATCGCCCAGCATCGTGCGTACCGGGTCGACTACCCCAGCACACGGAGGCGCAAGGCTCAGCGACACGTCGCCGCACGCCTGATCCGTGCGGTACTGGCGACCGTCGAGCAAGGTCAGGTCGATCAACTTGCCCCAGCGCATCTCGCGATAGATGCGGTACTCCTGATCGGCGGCGATCGGCGGGTCGAGCCGTACGGGTTGGTGCTCCCACCAGGCTTGGTACGCGGCAAATCGACGGTCGAGAAAACTCGGCGCGTCGGTAGCAGCTTGCGGCGTGGCGCCGGCGTAGTTGTTCTCGACCTCGTGGTCGTCCCAGATGACGAACCACGGGCACACCGCGTGTGCTCCTTGGAGGTGCACGTCGGTCTTGTACCGCGCGTACCGGTTGCGGTAGTCCTCGAGCGTGGTCGGCTCGGGTCCCAGATGGACTCGGCCGTTCGGGTCGTCGCCCGGAAGTCCGGGATCTTCGTAGATGTAGTCCCCGAGGAAGACGACGAAGTCGGGCTCGTGCCCGGCGAGGTCGCGGTGGGCGGCGTACTGGCCGTTGGCGTAGTTCTGGCAGTTGGCAACGGCAAACGACGCCTGGCCACCGCCGACTCCAGAGGTGGCGCTGCTGGTCCTGCCCACCGGGCTGGTGTACTTACCGACCCTGAAGCGGTAGAACGACGTGCCCTGACCCATGGGCACGACGGCGTGGATGGTGTGCGAATGCGCTGCGGTCGCGGTCTCCACCCCGCTCGCGGCGACGGTCCCGAAATCGACCGTGTCGCTGATCTCCCACGTCACGTCGACGTCGTCGTCGGGCATGCCGCCGCCATTGAGCGGATCCGGCGCCAGGCGCGTCCACAACACGACACTGGCCGCGTCGGGATCGCCGGAGGCGACACCGAGGGTGAACGGATCGGCCGAGAGCTCGACCGGTGGGAGCGT
Organism: Ilumatobacteraceae bacterium; assembly: GCA_031373465.1. Lineage (GTDB taxonomy): Bacteria > Actinomycetota > Acidimicrobiia > Acidimicrobiales > Ilumatobacteraceae > JAENVT01. Next base: position 5,910 of record JANMMQ010000236.1, read on the forward strand.
CGTAGTCGTCGTCGTGCTCGATGTCGTCGTCGGTTCCGGCGTGGTTGGAGCCCCGGATGTGCTGGACGTCGCCGGGCTCTGTGACGAGGCACCCTGATCTGAAGTCCCGGAGCAGGCGCCGACCATGACAGCCGCACCAGCAGCCAGGAACGTTCGACGTGAGATCGGGTGCATCGGTGCAGTCTGCCCGAAGCATGATCACGAATATCAACAGCGGTCGCTCGATCGGCGGCGCGACGGCTACGTTCCAACAGATGCCCCACGGTCTGCCCATCCTTCCGACGACCGTGGTCGGCAGCTACGCCCACCCCTCATGGTTCTACGCCGCCAAGGAACTGATGGAGGCCGGCCGCTTCGGGCCCGTCGACATCGATGAGACGTTCGACGACGCCGTGGATCGAGCAATTCTCGATCAAGAGCAGGCTGGTCTCGACGTGATCAGCGACGG
>JANMMQ010000290.1:0-9121 GCA_031373465.1 Ilumatobacteraceae bacterium
GAGATGGTTCTCACAACGTGCCGTCAACACGAGACCCGATGCCGCAGCCCCGACCGCGGCCGCGGCAACGCGCTCGGTGGCAGCGTCGACAGCATCGATCGCGTTGGTCATCGGGTTCCAGTCCTCGATCGAACACCCGGCAGCACCGGCGTCTGCCAGCAAACCGACCGTTTCCGTGACGCCAGCGGGATCGTCGGCGAAGCACCGCTCCGAGTCGACGTTGAGTGGAAGGTCCGTGGCCGCTGCCAATGGCTCGACATGGGCGAGCAACTCGTCCCTGCCGACCGTCATGTCGAGCCGGCCGAGGGTTGCCGCGAACCCGGCGCTGGTCGAAGCAAGTGCGGAGAACCCGAGTGCGGCCAGCAGTCGTGCCGAGCCGAGGTCGTAGGGGTTGGGCATCACGAAGATGCCGTCGGCATGCAACGAGCGAAAGCGATCAGTCGATGTCGTCATGCGCACAGCTTGCCAGGCGAGGATGGGCGCAGATCAGCGCAATATGGCTCGCAACCGCGAATCGGGCTCCGGCCGTGCCCCGAGATGTTCGATGACCCACGCGGAGATGGTGGTGGCATAGTGCGCAGCATCGACCGGCGTTGCGCCGCCGAGGTAGCGGGCGAGGAACGCACCGGCAAACGAGTCGCCGGCACCGGTGGCATCCACGAGGTTGTTGGTCGCCGGTGGCACACGCGTGGAGATCCCGTTGTCGTAGACGAGGGCACCGTCGGCGTCGAGCTTGAGCATGATCATCGCCTGTGGGTACAGCTTGGCCAGAGCTGCAGCGATTGGTTCGGGCTCGTCGAGGCCGGTCAGCACCTGCCCTTCTTCGAAGTTGGGCAGGAAGACGTCGATGCCGAGATCCTGCGTGCAGGCCAAGAAGTTGTTGACGCCCATCTCGTCGATCATCTGGAACGAACCAGGATCGAACGACAACGTGGCACCGCTGGTACTCGCGAGATGTGCCGCGGCGCGGGCCGCCGCGCGGGGCGGATCGACGAAGAACGACCAGGCAGTCATGTGCAGGTGGCGAGCGCTCCGCACGGTCTCCTTCGGCAGTTCTGAAGGCAGCAGGTAGAAGTCGGCCCCGCGACCCGAGACCATCGACCGCTCGCCGGTCTCATCGACGAAGACGGCTACGCAGCCCGTGAGGTGTTCGTCAGTCTCGAGGAAATGACATATCACTCCCTCTTTGGCGAGATCCTCCTGCGCCATCTGCCCGAGGCGGTCGCGGCCGATCTTGCCGATGAACTCGGTCTCCAGACCGCACCGCTTGGCCCATGCGGCCACGTTGGCGGCACTGCCGCCCGGGGTCAACATCACCTCGCCGAAGGTGTCGCCTCCGGTCAACAGTTTGCTGTTGGTACGGATCAAGACATCCCAGGCGAAGTCGCCGATGACGCACAACGGGGCGGACACGCCGGGCACGGTAGCCGTTGATCGGCTTCATCACCTGGTTCGGACGTCTAGCCGAAGGCGCGCAGCACTGCCTCGCCACGCGGCGACAGCCGATACCCGACTTCGAGGCTCTCCGTCAAGCCGAGCTCTTTCAGCTTGCGCACATTGAGCTTGAACGCCGGTCGATCCTGATCGACGTGCTTGGCAAGCGTCGTCGACACGATCCCGGGATAGCGCCCGATCAGCTGCAACGTCTTGTGGGTCCACGCACCGTTGGGATCGAGCCGTGACAGCCGTGCCATCACCGCGGCAAGCTCGTCGGGCGACGTGTCGGCACGCCGGGCGAGTCGATCGTCCGGGCCGACGAACACGAAGTCGACGCGCCACACCCGATCGACGGAGCCGAGGCGAGCCAGCAGCGCCTCCAGGCTGGCCGCGCCGGCGCGACGGGCGTCGCTTCGCGTGATGTCGCTGACCGAAACCTGGCGCACGTCCGTGGCCTCGATCAGCATCCCGCCGATTCGATACCGGCCACCGACCTTTGCGTTTGGTCGCGTCCACGAGCGGAAGGTCACGGTGATGGATCCGTCGGCGATCCCGGGCCACGCGTCCATGCTGAACAACATCAGGTGCTCACGTCGATCGAGTCGTTCGGCGGGCCGTCGCGCAGCAGGGTGCTCAGCAGAGTGCTCAGATCCTTGGGCACGAAATAGGCGTCGCTGGCGGCGATCTCGTCGATCGTCCACCACCTCAACTCGTGAACGAACTCGGCGTTCATCTGCTCCCACGACAACTTCGGCTCTGGCTCGAAGACGGTGCTGCGGATGAGGTGGATGCGCTCGCGCTGACCGTCGAACCGGCCATTCAGGAACGGGACGATGTGCAGCCGGTGCCAGATCTGCGGACCGATGTCGGCGCCCGTCAGACCGACCTCTTCCTCCAGCTCGCGAGACAGCGCGACGAGATGGTCCTCGCCGGGTTCGAGCCCGCCACCGGGTAGCGCCCAACGGGTCGCGGTGGGGAACTCGAACCTCACCAGCAGCACCCGTTCGTCTGGGTCGATCACCAGGGCACGCACCGCCTCGCGGATCCGCAGACCCGCTGCGGGATCAGTCCCGGTCAACCGTGCGGTTCATTCGTCAGGGGCGTTGTTGAGCCCGTCATTGAACATTCGGTACATCTCGTAGACGCTCCTACAGGCTTCGCACAGCGGGAGCTGCTTCGGGTCGCGCGATGGGACCCAGACGTGACCGCAGAGGGCCTCGATCGGTGTTCCATAGATGCGTGCCTCGAGCACTTTCGCGGCTGCACTCTCGCCAGGCTCGGTCTTGACGATGTGTGCCGCGAGAGGTTCCCCGGTCTCGAGATCTGGGTCGATGTCCGGAATGGTTTCGACCGGATTGGTCGTCAGTTCGCTCACGTCTCTAGTCAATCATTCTGCGGACTGCGATGCGACAGCGCCGCGAGCTCTGCCTCGATGTTGGCCCTGGCACGGTGCTCGAACGCCGAGTACATGAACTCCGTGGCGAACAATCGCCGACGGCCGAGGAACCCGCGCAGGACTGCGGATCGACCTGTGAGCCATTTGCTGTCGTCGACGTGGCTGTACTCGGCGCGCACTCCGTTGACGTATGCCTGATAGGCGCCAGGGTCCGAGCCCAATATCGCCAGGTCGGCGTCGAGAAGGATCGCGGTGTCGCGATCAGCAGCTACATCGTCGGCAGCCTCGACGATATGACCGGCCGTCGCGACAACCATCGCCGCGACTGAACCGCACCGTGAAGCCGACCAGCCGATGCCATCGAGCTCCCGCGTGGCCAGGCTCGCGCTGAGCTCCTCGTTGTCGCCGCGTGTCGTGTCGTATATCGCGTCGTGGTAGAGGCAGGCAGCGGTCACCTCCACGGATGGTTGAGCTTGCATCGACTGGAACACGTCGTGCACGTGGCGCAACATGACCATGATGTGCGTGGCTGTGTGGTACTTGCGGTGCGGCTCGGCATACCTGACCAAGAGGGCCTCGATGGGACCCTCGTGGTGACGGCCGGCGATGCTCCGCCAGGCGGTGCGGATCTCGGTCTCCGGTTGTGTCATCGAGGCGACGTTACGGCACAGTTGCGGCCATGGCCGTGCTGATCGACGAACCGATCTGGTGGTTCAAAGGCCGCCGCTGGTCACATCTCGTCAGTGATGTCAGCTATGACGAATTGCACAGCTTTACCGAACGGGCAGGGATCCCGCGCCGCGGCTTCCAGGGCGACCACTACGACGTCCCCGAAGAGTATTTCGACGAGTTGGTCGCTGCCGGAGCGCAGGTGACGTCGAGCCGGGAACTGCTTCGGCGGCTACGCGCGGGCGGTTTGCGATTGAGCCCCGTCGAACGGCGCGCTCGGCGATAGCCGGCCAACCGCGTCGCCGCGACGGATCACCAGCGCTCCGGCTCGCCGAGCATCTCGCGCGGGCAGTCGACGCCGCCGGGCCCGACGATGAACCATTCGATCAGCTCGATGCCGTGTGAATCGGTGATGTCGACCGCTTCCATCCAACGATCGAGATCACCGGGCAGTGTCGCCGGCACGGGGAGCCCTGAGTTGGGGCGAACGGTTGCGAGCACGAGACCGCGCAGTGTTGGCGACCGAGCACCGGCCAAGGCAAGGCATTCGGCGACGGTCAGCACGGAGTCCGGTTCGGTGGTGCCGCTGACGACGGTGATGGTGTTGCTGCGGCCGGTCTCGTCGAGGAAGAAGCCGATCGTTTCCGGTTCGAGGGGCCGGTGGATGGCCAGGGCGACGACGGCGAGCGCCTCGATCGACGACCGGATTGGATCTGTTGCTTGTGGCAGGCGGGGTCTGGCAGTGGGGTGCGGCATTCGGTTCCTCCGATGCTGTGACATTGATGTCGTTGGGATCAGGGGGAAGCCGCGAGGCCACAGTACGACAGGGGTCTCACACAGAGCCGCAGCACGGGTCGCGACGTAGAGTTGCCGAATGGCTGATGCAACGATCTACCACAACGTTCATTGAAACTCATCGAACAATGCCGTGAGCATTGCCACCGAGCTTGGGGTCGACTTCGACACGGTTCAGTACATCAAGACGCCACCCGACGAAGCCGCGCTGCGCAAGATCATCGCCAAGCTCGAGGACCCAGTCACCGACCTGGTCCGGCGCGACAGTCTCTGGACCAAGCTCGGCCTCACTGATACCGATGTGCAGACCGAGGATCAGGTGGTAGCGGTGCTGCTGAAGCACAAGCAACTGATGCAGCGGCCGTTGGTGGTGACCAAGAAGAAGGTCATCATCGGCCGTCCGAAGGAGCGCGTGCGAAAGCTGTTGGGCGGTTAGCGCCGTCGAATGCGTCCGCGGCCGCGTCCACGGCCGCGGCCACGGCCACTGATCGCTTGCAGCACCAGCAGCAGCAGGACCGCGCCGAGCGCGGCGACGAGCAGCGAACGAAGGCTGAACTCGTTGATGCCACTGTTTCCGCTTGCGTTCATCAGCGCGCCGCCGATCAAGGCCCCGAGCACGCCGACAGCGATCGTGTAGATGCAGCCGCTGCGGTCGTCGCGAACGATCCAGCGAGCAAACAACCCGGCAATCAGCCCGACGACGATCCACGCAACGATGTTCATGCGACCAACACCCTAGATGTACGGAGCCAACAGCTACTTCCGCTCGAGAACCAGGACGAACTCGAGCAGACCGTTGTCTTCGGTGGTGGTCGTGGCGAACGACGGGTTCGGGATCCCGTAGTCGGCGAACACGACGGGGATCTGACCAAGGACGCCGATAAGACCGTTCTTGAAAGTTCCCTGCACGTCGAACGTGACGGACTTCGTCGTACCGTGCAACGTCAGGTCGCCTGTTGCCGACGCGGTCACCGTGCCACCCTCGTCAGGAACCGCACCGAAATCGATCGGTGCGGTGAGAACGAACGTCGACGTCGGGAACTTGGCGACATCCATGATCCGTCCGTTGAACTGGGCATCGCGCCTGCTCTGATCACTCGTGAAGGTCGTCATGTCCACCGTGAACTGACCCTCGGTGATCGTGGCTGCGGAGGCCAACATCGACCCGGTGATCGATTGGGTGCGACCGTTCGCCGTCGTGTCGAAGCCATTGATGGATTCCTTGACCCGGTACCCGACCTCCGACGGTGCCATGATCGTCCACGTCCCGTCGATCCCACTCGAGGCAGCGGTCGGGGCGGCTGTCGTCGACCCCGTGGTGGCCGGCGTCGATGCAACTAGTGCAGTGGGGTCCAGCGAAGAGGTGGACGAGCCGGCCACTGTCGTCGAAGCGGAGGCAGCGTCGAGCCGCGAGTCCACGGTCTTCTGGTCGAACTCCGGATCTGACTTGTTGATGATCTTCGCGTAGATGAACGAACCCGCGACGACGAGAACGATGAGCGAGACAACAACACCGACGATCCACTTCCAGCGGCGATTCATGATGGTCCTAGTGGTCGAGGCCCGAACGGTTGATCGGGACATCTTGCCATTCAGAGCTAGTTCGCGTCAGTCGCGCGTGTTACGACAGAATGAACAAATGACCGTTGATGTCCATGTTGCTCGCTCTGTGCCGAAGACCGTCGAAATCGTGGGTGTACCGGTCGCGGCGTCTGGACCGGTGCCGCGCAGCCTCGGTCTCAACCGAGCGGCGTTGACCGCCGCAGGCTTCGAAGGCAAGTCCGGCCAGACGTTGGTGCTGCAGTCCGGAACGGGCCCGACGCAGATCGCGGTCGGCCTCGGCGACGACGGCGTGACCGCAGCGGGTCTGCGCAACGCAGCAGCCGCCCTGGTTCGCGCGGCCGGAAAACGCAGGTCGATGGCGACCACCCTCGCAGACCTCGAAGGCGTCGATGCTGCCACCGCCGCGCAGGCGGTCGTGGAGGGCGCCAACCTGGCGGCCTATCGCTACCACGGCTTGAAGACCGAGCCACCGCCCCCCGCCTTGCAGGACTTGACCTTGGTCGTCGGGGAGCGACGCATTGCTGGAACCAAGCTCGGTGCGGACCGCGGCTCGATCACGTCTGCCGCGGCCGGCCTGGCCAGGGACCTGGCCAACACCCCGCCGGGTCACCTCACCGCGCGGATGATCGCCGACAAGGCTGTCGTGCTGGGCGCGGCCAACGGACTTGGCGTCGAGGTGTTCAACCGGGATCAGCTCGTCGCGATGGGGTGCGGTGGCATCGTCGGTGTCAACAGCGGCAGCGTCGAACCTCCGCGCATGGTCCGGCTCACGTACACACCGCGCAACCCGCGCGGACGCCTCGTTCTCGTCGGCAAAGGAGTGATGTTCGACTCCGGCGGCCTCAGCCTGAAGACCAACGACGGCATGAAGACCATGAAGATGGACATGGCCGGCGCAGCGGTGGTGTTGGCAACCATGACAACACTCCAGTCGCTGCGGTGCAAGACCGCCGTCACCGGTTACATGATGTGCACCGACAACATGCCCTCCGGGAGCGCGTTGAAGGTGGGCGACGTGTTGACCTTCCGCAATGGCAAGACGGCGGAGATCCACAACACCGACGCCGAGGGCCGGCTTGTGCTGGCCGACGGGTTGTCGCTGGGCGTCGAGGGCAAGCCCGATGCGATCGTCGACATCGCCACGTTGACGGGTGCAGTGATGGGTGCACTCGGTTTGAAGATGGCAGGAGTGTTCGGGAACGACCAGCCGTTCATCGATCGTGTCAAGGCTGCAGCGGTCGACGTCGACGAGCCGCTGTGGCAGCTACCCCTGGAGCCGAGCTATCGCAAGCTGCTCGACAGCAACGTTGCCGACATGAAGAACGTCGGCGGCGCCTACGGCGGAGCCATCCTCGCCGCGCTGTTCCTCAACGAGTTCGTGGGGGACACGCCGTGGGCACACCTCGACGTTGCGGGTCCCATGAACAGCGACGCCGACGAAGGTTGGCTGTCGCGGGGTGCCACTGGCTTCGGCACGCGACTGTTGATCCAACTCGCGCTCGACTTCAAGGCGTGACTCACGCGGCGTCGGGGGGGTAGCCGCGGCTGATCGCCAGCGACGTTGCCTCGATCGCGGCTGCAGGGGCGACGCCCAGAGCCAGCAGTTGGCGCTCGACGGCATCGGGATCATCGCCCGCATCAACCATCGCCTCGGCAAGCACTCGGGCCCGTTCGAGATCGGCGAGCGAGATGCGCGTCGTCGGCAGGCTCCACTGCTGGTGTGCCTGGCGCAGGTGCGCGGGCATTCGCATGAGATGGCGAGTCGCCACCGGTGGCACACGTCGCCGCACCGCGAGAGCTCCGTCGGTCGGCTGGGAAACACCGAACAGCACACATCGGTTGAGCGAGCGCATGAAGGCGTTAGCCGTGCCGATCGTGTACGAAAGACCGAGCGCGCTCGCGGTCTCTTCGAGGTCCAGCTCGTAGCCGAGCGGATACCGATCGAACCCGAGGACCAGGCGCCTCAGGATCCATGTCGCAGTCGGGCCCAACACGTTCAGCCAGAACAATTCGACGTACTGCGATCGCACGTCGTACCCGACCGAATCGACCACGGGGTCGAGCCACGGCACGACCATCAGAAGTTGATCGGTCACCGGAATGTCCATCGGGGCGATTGCCATCAATGCCTCCCTCGAGGGTGGTGGAGCGATACGGGGGAGTCACCGCAGAGATGCACGGCGAGACGTCACAGGTGGAAAGTGTGCGCCAAGATGGACGCATGAGCCGAGATGGGGCGAACTTCGCTGACGCCGAGGAGTTCAACCGGGCAAGGGAACTGGTCCGCGCAGCATCGCTGATCACCGTGCTCACCGGCGCGGGGATCTCGACCGAGTCGGGCATCCCGGACTTCCGAGGTCCGAACGGCGTATGGACGAAGAACCCCGCCGCAGAGAAGGCGTCGACGTTGCAGAACTACCTCGCCGACGCCGGCGTCCGCCGGTTTGCGTGGCAGAACCGGCTGCACTCACCGGCTTGGGACGCTGTACCCAACAAGGGGCACATGGCCATCTATGAGTTGGAGCGCCAGGGTCGGTTGCGTGCGGTCGTGACCCAGAACATCGACGAGTTACATCAGCGGGCCGGCCATCGGCCCGACAAGGTCATCGAGGTGCACGGCACGATGCGATGGAGTCGCTGCTGGACGTGCGACGACCGTCGACCGATGCAAGAGACCCTGCAGCGCGTTCGTGCCGGGGACGAGGATCCGCATTGTGTCGTGTGCGCCGAGAACGGCCGGGTTGGGGTGCTGAAGAGCGACACCGTCTCGTTCGGGCAGTCGCTCGTTCCCGAGGTGATCGACGCGGCAATGACTGCGGCGGACGAGTGCGACCTGTTGCTGGCGGCCGGCTCGACGCTGTCGGTGTTCCCGGCGGCGAACGTCGTGCCGCGGGCGAGGGCAAACGGCGCCCGGATCGTGATCGTCAACGGCGAGCCAACGGCGATGGACCGGTTCGCCGACGTCGTCCTGATGGGTCCGCTCGGCGACCTGCTGCCCGCCCTAACCAGCCCGTAGCCAAATCCCGACCAATTTGGTAGGCTTTCAACCATGGCTACCTTTCGAGATTTGCTGACCGCCGCCAAGAAGGAGATCACCGAGGTCGACACCGCCACAGCTGCCGACCGGATAGCGGCCGGCGCGATCGTGCTCGACGTGCGTGAACCGGACGAATACGACCAGGGTGCGCTGCCCGACGCGATCCACATCCCCCGTGGTCATCTCGAGTCACAGGTCGAGACCAGGCTTCTCGACAAAGACGC
>JANMMQ010000318.1:0-5631 GCA_031373465.1 Ilumatobacteraceae bacterium
CTTGCGCAACGGATGGCCTTCGAACTCCATCGGCAGGTAGATGTTGCGCAGATCGTTGTGACCGGCGAAGCCGATGCCGAACATCTCGTGCGCTTCGCGCTCGTGCCAGTTGGCCCCGGCGTAGACGGTGATCCAACTGTCCACGACCAGATTGCCATCGGGGATGTCGGCCTTGATCGTGACGCCGAAGTGCTCCTTCAGGTTCGTCACTCTGGCGAAGATCTGCATACGAGTCTCACCGCCGGTGTATCCCTGGCGGACGGTGTCGTCACGCTCGGGCGGTGGCTGTGTGGGATCGTCCTCGCCACGGCCGTATGGGCTGGGCATCCAGTCGATTGCCGACAGGAAGCAGAAGTAATCGCACCCGATGACATCGCGCAGCGCCATGCCGGCCGCACGCCACGAATCGGTCTTCACTCGTACCCAAACGTCGTCTCCGGGCTTGACGAGACTGTCGACGACTCCGTCACCCAACGCGGTACGCAGCCGCTGAACGATTCCTTCGCGAAGCCCATCGCCCGGCAGCGCAGGAGTCTCCGCCTCGGCCGCAGGTGCCCCTGTGTCACTCAATGCGACCACCACCGACCACGATGGGCTCACGCATCGAAACGTCCTTGATCATCGGCTTGGTGCCCTCGCCGCGCCAACGCGCGCCCATGTCTTCGTTCTTGATCCGCTGTTGCAACAACACGATGCCCTCGAGCAACGCTTCAGGTCGCGGTGGGCAGCCAGGAACATAAACATCGACCGGGATGATCTGATCGACGCCCTTGGTGACGGAGTAGCTGTCCCAGTAGGGCCCGCCGCAGTTGGCGCACGAGCCCATCGAGATCACGTACTTCGGTTCCGGCATCTGCTCGTAGAGACGTTTCACCGCCGGCGCCATCTTGTCGGTGACGGTGCCGGAGACCACCACGAGATCGGCTTGGCGGGGGCTGGCCGGCAGCGGGATGACGCCGAGGCGCATCACGTCGTACCGCGGCGACCCGAACGCTGCCCCCATCTCGATCGCGCAACAGGCCAGGCCCCACTGGTAGACCCACAGGCTGTACGAGCGGCCGAGGTTGAACAGCGACGTAAGCGGTTTGGGCATGCGCCCTTTGTCTACGAATCCCATGCGGTCACACCCAACGAAGCACGCCCTTGCGCCACGCGTACACGAGCCCAAGGAGCAGGACGAAGACGAAGATTCCCATCTCGACCAGGCCGAAACCGGCATAGCGCTCCAGCTGCGTGGCCCACGGGAAGATGAACACCGCTTCGACGTCGAACACCACGAAGAGCAGGGCGAAGATGTAGTAACGGACCTGGCTTTGCGACCAGCCGTCACCCACAGGATCGACGCCGCTCTCGTAGGCCGTGAGCTTCTCCACCGACGGCTTGTTCGGCCTCACCATGGCCGAGATGCCCAACAGCAAGCCTGCCAGTAGCAGGGCAATTGCCCCGAACCAGACGACCGTGAGGTAGTCGCGCAAGAAGTCCGACATCGTGGTCGACGCTACTACGCGGCGTGATTTCCCCAACAAACCCGGGAACTGTGTCGCTCTCGACACGCTGGGCGTCTTGGCGCGGGGTTAGTCGCAGGAGCGGTTGCGGAGCAGGGCCAGGACGTGGCCGTGGCCTCGGTAGGAGCGGCCGACTCGCACGGGGAGCATCCGCACCAGGTCGTCGTTGCCGGCGGAGCCGACGAGAACGACATCTGCATCTCCGGCAGCGACCGTGGGCCTTCGCGCACGCGACCCTTGCGGTCGGCACGAACTGTCCGCAGTTCAACCACGTTCAGATCCGGCGTCTGCATCTGGATGGTCACGGGTCGCGCCCGGCGTGAAGCCTTCACCCTCGACCCATACCAATTGGTCAGGCACCACGCATCGGCGGTCGCCGCCGATTGCAACGGCGGCTCCATCCGTTTTCGGGGTGCGGACGGTCACCTGGAACGTGCTGCTCGACGAGTTGCCGGCACCATCGGTCGCTGTGCACGTCACCTGTGTGCGACCCTTGGGCATCACCGACATCGGTGCGGGATTGCAGATCGACGGCAACGATCCATCAACGGTGTCGGCGGCCGCCGGGGGCGAGTAGGAAACCCATGCCGGGCGCCCGCCACCGCGCACCACGATGTTGCGGTGCTTGCTGACGACCGGCGGCACCTGATCTGTCGGCTTGGCGCCGTCGTTGTCCACCACCATTGACGACCGGCGCTTGGTTGGTGACGGCCGCGCATGCCTGTCCGACCTCGAGTCCGCCGACGAGCGAGCCGGCCACGACAAAAGCCGTAACCAAATGCACAAATCGAATGTCCATGTCCCGTCCCTTGCTACGAGGCACCCTGCGAGCGGCCGTCCGTTCCCCCATGGCATCGGTGCAACCAGTTGGTTGACTCAAGCGTCGACGAACAAAGCTTCACGAGTTGGTCAAGTTGACGAGCGTTCAGTGAAGATCCTCGTCACGCGGCGAGGTTACGACGTGCTACACCATTGTGGGTGAACGAGAGGGCAGACGTGGGGCGGCTCGTGCGCGAGAGCAGTTTGTTCGCCGATCAGAACGTGCAGATCCGGCCGTTGCATGGTGGCATCACCAATCGAAACTTCGTCGCGTCAACGAATCACGGCGACTACGTCGTGCGGATACCAGGCGAACGCACAGCACTGCTCGGCATCGACAGGGCATACGAGGCTGAGGCCGCGCGCCGGGCGGCGGACCTCGGGATCGGTCCGGCTGTGCTGGGCATGTTGGAGGAAGTCGGCACGCTCGTCACCGAACTCGTCGACGGGCATCACCTCGACCCCACTCACTTCGTGGAGCGGCTCGAGGACGTCGTCGACCTGATCCACAGGTTCCACGACAGTGGCCCGCTCGGTGGCGCCTTCCCGATCCATCGAATCGTCGAGTGGCATGCACGCGACGCCTCGGCACACGGAGTGATGGCTCCTCCTGCCTACGAACGCCTCCATCAGCTGAGCAGGCGCATCGAGGCGGCGTTCGCGAGGGCCCCGATGCCCACCGTGCCGTGTCACAACGACCTGCTGCCAGGCAACATCCTGTTCGCCGACGACCGGGTGTGGTTGCTCGATTTCGAGTACGCGGGCATGAACGATGTCTTCTTCGACCTGGGCAATCTCAGCGTGAACGGTGAGTTCGGGCACGAAGCGGAAGAACGCCTGCTGATCCTGTACTTCGGTCAGGTGACCAAGAGCTCGTGGGCGCGTTTGCAGCTCATGAAGATGATGAGCGAGTTCCGCGAGGGCATGTGGGCTGTGGTGCAGCAGGCGATCAGCTCGCTCGACACCGACTTCGTGTCGTACGCCAACGAGCGACTCGGCAATTGCGAACACTTGGCGAGCCGGCCGGAATTCGAAGGATGGCTCCACGACGCAACAAATTCGATCGACTGAGCCGCGATCTGGGTAGAAGTAAAACGCGAGATGGGCTGCCTCCCCCGGGGCAGCCCATCTCTTTTAGTTGGACTTCTCAGGCCAGCGAGTCCAGCTCCCGCTCGATTGCCAGTAGCTCCTCTTTGGAGCCTTGGACCTTCGGGCCCTTGAACCACTTCTTCCCGCTCGCTTCCCAGTAGACCCAGATGGCGATGACCGCCGACAGGATCAGTGGTCCGGTGAAGTTGAAGTTGTTCTGCCTGAAGAACACGTTTCCGGCTCCGTCGTCGGCAATGAGGTTGCCGCTGCCCCAGATCGGCCAGAACGGCCAGAACAGTGGGGCGAAGAACAAGATGGTGATGAACGCAATCCAGACGATCGAGACCCATCCGATGATCTTGTGATACCCCTTCAGGTTCCACGGCCCCGTCTGGAAATCGGGGTTGGTCAGGCGCAGGTAGATCGGAATCGCATAAGCGATGTAGAGGCCGATCACGCAGATGCCGGTCATCGCGAAGAAGGCGGTCGAATAGCGGCCGGCGCCGTGGCCTGCCACGTACAACGAGGAGGCACCCACGATCGCCGCGAGGACGACACCGAGCCACACCGAGTTCGTCGGCGTACGCGTCTTCTTGTTGATCTTGTGCCAGTACTTGGAGCCCGGGAGGGCGCCGTCACGGCTGAAGGCGTAGATCATGCGGCTGTTGGCCGTGACCGACGCCAGACCACAGAAGAACTGGCCGACGATGGCGATGAAGATCAGCAACTTGGCCGTACCCGTTCCGACCGCGCTGGAGATCAATCTCGGCGCGGCATTGACAAGGAACGGATCATTCGCGTCACCGAAGACGATCCCGGCGTATGCATCGGTGTCGCCCTTCTTGGGCAGCGCCGCGATCATCGACAAGTTCAGCACGATCGCGGCGATCGCCGAGATGTAGATCGATCGCACGATCGCCTTCGGTGCCTCGGTTCGCGCACCGACGGTCTCCTCACTGACGTGAGCCGATGCGTCGAAACCAGTGATGGTGTACTGGGCCAGCAACAAGCCGAGTGCAAACAGGTAAGCCGTGACGAAAACACCACCCGTCCAGCCCGACAAACCAGGCGGCGCAGCGTCGAAGGCGCCGCCGATCCCGCGCTTGTTGCTTGGGGAGACGAAAAGAATGGCGGCGATGATCACAACCCCGACGACGTGCCACCACACGCTGATGTCGCCCATGATCTTGACCACGTTGATGCTGAACGTGTTGAGCAGCCCATGGACGATCAGCACAAGAATGAAGATGATGTAGATCGATCCGACCGTGAGCTTGAAGCCGTCGTCGAACATCCGAATGAAGTAGGCGATGAAGATCGACAACGCGTAGTCGACCGAGGCGATGACGCCGATCTGGCCGAGCAGGTTGAAGTATCCGGTGAACCACGACCAGCGCGCCGCGTTATTTTTGGCCAGCTTGGCCGACCAGTAGTACAACCCACCGGCCGTGGGATACGCCGAGCAGATCTCGGCCATCGCCATGCCCACGAGCAACACGAAGAACCCCACCACGAACCAGCCGAGCAAGATGACCCGTGGACCACTGGTGACCATGCCCAGCCAGAAGCTGGTCATGCCACCGGCAAGGATCGAAATGATCGAGAAGCTGATAGCGAAGTTGCTGAACGTGCTCATCCCACGATGCAATTCCTGGGCGTAGCCCATGGCATGCAGATGATCGCGGTCCTCATCCATCGTTGTCATATAGAACCCCCAAGTTCTGGCTCGGTGCGGCCCCCGCCACACTTCAAGCTGGGCCGATGTCTAGCACGTCCAGGAATGGCCATCGCGCAGCGTGGCGACGCGATCTTTCGATTGCCGTATCAGGATGAACCCTGCGAGAATCAATCCAACGGGTGTGCCAATGCCCGATAGTGGGGACGACGGTGACGACGACGATGAACGGTAAGGACTCGACCGTCGACGGCCGCGGCGCGCCCGACATCTTCGAACTGTCCGACCGGTACATCGTGGAGAGCGCTGCGCTCGACCCGATGCTCGCCTCGTTCTGGGGAGTTCCCGGCTTCGACGACGAGTTGACCGACTACTCCCCCGACGGATGGGCGGCCAGGCTCGAGCTGCAGCGCCGGACAATCGCCGAGCTCGCGCGGATGGAACCGCGAAATCAAGGGGACCGCGTCGCGATAGAGGTCATGCGCGAGCGCGTGCAGGCCGAGATCGACCTCATCGACTCCGGCGAATATCACCGCTGGCTCA
>JANMMQ010000331.1:0-5171 GCA_031373465.1 Ilumatobacteraceae bacterium
GGGCCGTGCCCGGCATCGAGATGTGGGACGGAGCGACCTACCGCAGATCGCTTCGCTTGAACCACGGGAACGCAGTGGTGGCGGTCTCGTCGGGTGCCACCGCACCGGGACCGAACGCTGTGATGTGCACCTTGCACCTCGACAACGTCGCCGACGCTCAGGCCGCCGTGCAGCGATGCCGGCGGATGTTCGATCTCGACGCGGATCCCGACACGGTGGAGACCCACTTCGCCGACGATCCGATCCTGACGCCCTTGGTCCGCAAGCGATCGGGACTGCGCTCGCCAGGTCATCCCGACGGCGTCGAGCTGTTGACGCGAGCTGTCCTCGGTCAACAGGTTTCGGTCAAAGGCGCGCGCACGTTGGCGGCCCGACTGACCGCTGCGATCGGTGAACCGCTGTCCGCGCCGGTCGACGGCATCACCCACGTCTTTCCATCGGCCGCGGCAATCGCCGGTTGTGCGACAAGTGACTTCGCCATGCCTGCCGCCCGTGCCAGGGCGCTGATCAACGCCTGCGAACAGCTGGCATCGGGCAACATCGTCATCGATGCGGGAAGTGATCGCGACGAGATCGCGATACTGCTCGAATCACTTCCCGGAATCGGCCCGTGGACCGCTAGCTACGTGGCGTTGCGGGCCCTTGGTGATCCCGATGTGTTCCTTCCGACGGACGTCGGAGTGCGCAACGCCCTGCGCGCGTTCGGTGTCGATTCCTCTCCGAAGGCTGCGGCTCGGCTCGCCGAGTCGTGGCGACCATGGCGCTCCTATGCGCTGCACCATCTCTGGGCAAGTCTGTAAGAAAGCGAGACGTTCATGTTCAACACCATCACCATGAGCTCACCCGTTGGCGAGCTGCGGCTGATCGCCGGCGACAAGGGTCTGCGGGCCATTCTCTGGGGCGCCGAGGACACGGTGCGCATCGCCTCGATCGATGAAGCCGATTTGGTCGAAGGCACCACCCCCGTGCTCGACAGGGCCGTCTCTCAGTTGGAGGAGTACTTCGCCGGAACGCGGCGCGAGTTCGACCTCCCGCTCGACCCGGCAGGGACGGCGTTCCAGCAATCTGCGTGGAAGGTTCTGCGCACCATTCCTTACGGGCAAACGATCAGTTATGGCCAGCAAGCGCAACAGCTCGGTGATACCAACAAGGCACGCGCCGTCGGTGCGGCCAACGGCAAGAACCCACTGAGCATCGTCGTCCCATGCCATCGGGTGATCGGTTCGACCGGTCACTTGACCGGCTTCGCCGCCGGGCTCGGCATCAAGTCGTGGCTACTGGATCACGAACGTCAACCCCGTCTTATCGATTAGGGGCCTGATCGACTAGCCCCCGTGCCGAGCGCGGGCCTGCTGTTCGCGGCGGGCGCGGGCGTCAGCCTGTCTCGCCGCTTTTGCTGCCTTGCGCTTCGCCTTGATCTCCTCGTCGGCGGTCGGGGGCGGCAGCACGGTGACCTCTTCGTGCTCGAGGGGAGGCAGCGCCAATGTTTCGTCGTGCTTCAGCAAACGGGTCAGCGCGACGGACGCTGCGGCTTCTCCGGCGACCGAGCCGGCCATCATCAGCCGCACCGTCGCCACCCCGTACTTCTCGACGAGCGCCGGTGTCACTTCCAGCAACTCGTCTTCCGTTGGGTTGTCGGAGTGATCGCCGAGAGCCTCGACGCAGTCGGCGAGACACGGATCGCACAGCAGGGTGGTGATCTGTTCGAGACCACCGTTCAACCGGCCGCGCGCAGCCGTGGCCCGCATCGCGAGGGTCCGAGTCGAGGGCTCGGTGAAGCCTCCGTCGCGAGCACCGCAAATCTCGTCGAGCGGGGTGCGATGGTCTTCGGGCAGGCTGGCCACTAACGCCTCGAGCTCGTCGTCGGTCATCGCCGTGAATGCCCTGTCGAGCAGCGTCAGGCCTTGCAGGCGGTTCTTCATCTGGTTCATCGGCAGTCGAGGCTACCGGTCACAGGCGCTGCGGTCTCGATGATCGACTGCCGATCCAGCTGTGCGGGAGACGTAGTAAGTTCGCGTCCTGCGCGCGAACGCGGTCGCGCCAGAAACGAAATGCTGGTGCCGCGATACGAGAAGGGGGTTGGCCATGGCCAAGTACTTGATCAGCGGGAACTACGTCGGGGATGGCATAAAGGGGCTGATGGCCGAGGGGGGCTCCAAGCGGCGGCAGGCTGCCGCTGCCGCCATCGAGTCCGTCGGCGGGACCCTGGACTGCCTGTACTACGCGTTCGGGAAGACCGACCTGTTCGGGATCTGCGACTTCCCCGATGCAGCCAGTGCAGCGGCAATCTCGCTGCTGATCAACTCGACTGGCGCGGTCTCAATTTCGCTCACGCCATTGATGACACCAGAGGACCTCGACGCGGCGGCCTCCAAGTCCCCGTCATACCGTCCCCCGGGCGGCTGAGCCGGACGTCGGCCGCAAACTCCTGGCGATGGCCTCGGGGACGACCTCCATCTCGGCAGCGAACGCGCCCGCATTTCCGAGGTCCTTGACCTGCTGGTAGATCAGCTTCGCACTCTCGAGCGTCTTGCCAGCCGCGGACAACCTGGGTGTTCGCCGCGCAGTAGCAACAGTCGCCGCCCAAGACTCTGGCTTGATGCGCGGCGCGCAAATAGTCGTGGTCAGGCCGGAGCTTCAACGATGTTGACCATCCATTGAACACCGAATCGATCGGTGCACATACCGAACTCGTCGCCCCACATCTGCTTCTCGAGGGGAACCGTCACCGTGCCCCCATCGGACAGCTTCTGCCAGTAGCCGCGCAGATCGTCGGCGTCGTCGCCGCTGAGACTGATAGCGATGTTGTCGCCGCGGCTGAGCTCCATCCCGGGCGGCGCGTCGGCCCCCATGAGGATGAATCCGCGGTCGGTCTCGAGCATCCCATGCATGATGTTGTTCGCCTCGGGTGAGTCCTTGGCACCGTACTCACCGAAGCTGTGCAGCTCCAGAGTCCCGCCGAAGACATCCTTGTAGAACTCCATCGCCTGCCGGGCGTTGTCGGTGAAGCTGATATACGGATTGAGTCGAGAGGCCACCGAATGCTCCTTTGTCGAGAACCGCTGTGGGCCCGCGCACCCTAGCCGTGGACCATCACGCTCGGCACGCCCGCTACGGTTCGGTTTCATGGGTGCAAGTGGCAACGGATCGTTCATACCGAACACCGATGAATTGCTGGCGAACAACGCTCGGTACGTCGAAGCGTTCGCCGACCATGACCTCGCGCTGCGACCTCGCCGCAAGCTAGCCATCGTGGCGTGCATGGACAGTCGCATGGACATCTTCCAGATGCTCGGACTCGGCCACGGCGATGCGCACATCATCCGTAATGCAGGCGGTGTGGTGACCGACGATGTGATCCGCTCACTTGTGCTGTCACAGCGATTGCTCGGCACACGCGAGATCATCCTTCTTCATCACACCGACTGCGGGATGCAGCGATTGATCGGCGACACGTTGAAGGACGAGATCGAGTCCGAGACCGGCATCCGTCCGGGCTGGGCGTTCGAGAGCTTCAAGGATCCGTACCAGAACGTGCGTCAATCGATCCGACGACTGCAGGTTAATCCCTTCATCCAGCACAAGGAACACATCCGCGGCTTCGTCTACAGGGTGGAGAATGGGCACCTCGACGAAACGACGCCCTGAGGCGATGGGTCTCTCAGCGGTTGTGTAACTGCAACGCGTCCACTGCTGCGCGTCGGGCTTAGTGCCTACGACCGATGCCGAGTGCGTTTTTCCACTCCTCTGGACCAATGCCTAAAGTCCCTTTGACATTCGCGAGATTTGTACGACTCTTGTGTCCGGTTCTGCCTTTTGGGGGGCGGAGCGACACCACGGGGATGGACACTATGGTTGCGAACGACCTTCATTCAGCGCGCGCTTTTACACGACGGGAGGCGGCGCTGCAGCGTTTGCGGGCGTTCGAGCACCGCTCCGCGGGTAGTCAGCACGGCCACAGGTTCCGCAAGCCCATTGCGACTGTGGCAACGATCGCGCTGCTCGCCACCGCCCTGGCGAGCGGTGCGGGTGGCACTGCGGGAGCGGTGATATTGGATCCTGCGCCGGTCGGTCAGGGCTTCACAGTGACGGCGTCGGACCTTGCTTTCATCTTGAAGCAGATCAAGATCGCCGAGCACCACTCGGTCGATTTTCGCTTCCGTCTGGCGACCAACACGGTCGACCTGACGGACCCGGAAGCTTGCGCGTCGCTGGTTGGGCCTCTGCCGGATCAGATCCCGAACTATCTGACGTCGTACGGTCTTCGCACCGTCGACGGTGAGTGCAACAACCTGGTTCCGCAGCAGCCGGGTGTCGATGGCGATCCGAACACGCCGGGCTTCGTTCGTCACAAGTTCGCTTCCGCGGACCAGCCGTTCCCACGCCGGGCCAACCCGGTCTTCCGCAACGCCGAGGACATCACTGCGAGCTTCCCAGTGGGACCTCTCGGGCCGACCAGCTACGCCCAGAAGAGCGGCGTTGTCGTCGACTCGCAGCCTCGCGTGATCAGCGATCTGATCGTCGACCAGACGGCGTCGAACCCCGCGGCGATTGCAGCCACGACCCCGGTGCGTAGCCAGGATCCCACACAGTCGTCCGTTCCATGCACGACCGATCCGGACCCGAACGCTGTTCCTCCGACTACCGGGAGCCCGGCTGGTTGTACTGCATCGAACGACACGTTGTTCATTCCGAACGTGACGACAGACGTCGGCTTGTCGCCGCCGTACAACTCGTTGTTCACGTTCTTCGGTCAGTTCTTCGATCATGGTGTTGACCAGACGGTCAAGAGCGGTGGCACGGTGTTC
The DNA here is from genome assembly GCA_031373465.1 of Ilumatobacteraceae bacterium. Lineage (GTDB taxonomy): Bacteria > Actinomycetota > Acidimicrobiia > Acidimicrobiales > Ilumatobacteraceae > JAENVT01. The sequence continues at coordinate 4,809 of JANMMQ010000331.1, forward strand.
GTGCCTTTGCACGCTGACGATCCGCTCATCACCCTCGGGCCTGATGGCAAAGCTGGCACCGGTGACGAAGTCACTGACCCGAGCAAGCAATTCATGGTCCTGACCCGTGCGCAGAACCAGCCCGGCCCCGACGGCATCCTCGGTGACAATCCGGCCACTGCGGTCGATGAGAGCGCCGACGACATCCAGAACGCCAACAACACCGACACGCCATGGGTCGATCAGAGCCAGACCTACACGTCGCACTCGTCGCATCAGGTGTTCCTTCGCGAGTACAACCTCGTCGCCGGCCACCCGGTCGCAACAGGCCGCCTCCTTGGTGGCTTAGGCGCCGGCCTCACCTACCAGGGCTCCCCGGATGGG
>JANMMQ010000381.1:0-10423 GCA_031373465.1 Ilumatobacteraceae bacterium
GGTGACGGTGAGCAGGATGAACAGGAAGAAGCTCAGTCCGCCGAGGCACAGCGTGTAGCTGACCTTGACGGCATGACGCTTCACCTTGACGGGGTGCAGGTGGTAGAGCACCGAGTTCATCACCACGTAGCTGCGGATGCGCGGTGAGTCGGTGTAGCCCATGCGGAAGATCGAGCCGGGTCGGAAGATCGAGTTCCACGCCTGGCTGCCCTGCGTACCGGCCCACACCTTGGACAGTCGGTCTTTGAGGGTCAGTTTCGGTCGTTCGTCGAGAATGTTTGCCATTGGTCGATACCCCTAGAACCTCATGCCGTAGGCATAGCCGTGGCTGTTGGTGCGGACGTGCGGATCGCCACTCTTGTCGGGGGCGCCCGCTCTGCCCAAAATGATCACGCCGGTCGGGCACCGGTCGACGCACAACGCGCAGCGCGTGCAGATGTCGTCGTCGATGATGAACAGGACCTTGTCACTGGGATCCTCGCCCGGCAACTCCGTACCCGTGGCCTCGACGATGGCGTCGGGGGTGACCATGTGGATGCACTTCCACGGGCAGATGTCGACGCAGCCTTCGCACATGATGCATTCGGTCTGATCGATGTGGATGAACTGCTTCGGCTTGACGGCCTTGGAGAGGTAGTCGGCGTCGACCTCGACAAGTTGGTACTCGTCGGTGTAGGGCATCATCGGCGGGTTGGCGTCAGTACGTGCCATTGGCGCTACCCCTTCCTGACCAGGGGTCGACCGTACGTGCTGGTTGCAATCTCGGTGCTCGGCTTGGCATCGCCGCGCCCTTGCCAGACGCGCCAGAGAAACAGGATGAGGCCGAAGTACAACACGTGGAGCAGCACCACGACGGTGTCGCGGATGGCCTCGTACGACGCCGTGAACGGAAAGGGGCCGCCCAGCGCCTTGGGCTTGAGAAGATCAAACGGCCCATAGATGATCTTGCTCTTCGACCAGCCGAGGTTGCGGTCGGCGTGGTCGATCCACTGGTGGGGCACCACACCGAACGCGAGGAACATGGTGCCGAAGACGTAGACGGCAGCGATCATCGCCTCGCCCCACGACATGGAAGTGCCTTTCGGGCGGCGCTTCGCGTAGGGGATGACGGCAAGTGCCAGAGCTATCGACAGCAGGAACGAAAAGAGGAACGCAACGTTGACGCCCGGCCATTTGAGGATGTCGATCGCGATCAGCACAGCGGCTGCCTTCCGTCTTCGCTCCGAATGTGAACTGCTGCACAAACTGTAGCCATCCCCCCGACGATGACCGCCATTTCGGCGAGTCGACGGGCAGGTTCGGGTTCCGGTCTACCACGCCCGATAGTCACAATCGACTGGTTGTGAACTCGTGCATGGCGCGTTCTCGATTCGTCGCGAGGATTTCCTCATCTCGCCACCTCGGCGTCTATCGTGGGCACCCGTGACCGAGATTCCCGAGCACCTGCTGAAGCGCAGCAAGGCTGCAAGAGCGCAGGCAGTGGGCGAAGCTCCTGCCGAAGGCACTGCCCCGGCGTCGGCCACGTCAGCTGCCACGCCGGCGGCCACCACCCCGGCTGTACCCGCCCCGGCCGCTCCACCGCCGGCGCCCGTCGGGCCGCCACCGCCCAGGCCCGACATCCCCGTCGTTGCCGCGGCGAAGGCACGTACGAAGGTGCCGTTCTGGGCGTTCGCAACATTGAGCACGTTGCCGTTGTGGGCGTTCATGTACGTGCGCGCCCTCACCCCTACGACCGAGAAGATCCCGGGCCCGCTCGGCGACGGTGCGGTCGTCTATTCGGGCTGCTCCAGCTGTCATGGCAGCAAAGGCGAAGGCGGCGTGGGGTATCAGTTCTCGCAACAAGAGGTCCTCAAGACCTTCCCGCACATCGAGGACCAGCTGCGCTGGGTGTACGGCGGTAGCGATGCGTACGCAGCGGCCGGAGTCCAGAATTATGGCGACCCGAAACGGCCGGGCGGTCCTCGCATCACCAAGGCAAAAGGCAACATGCCGGGCCAGGCCGGCCAGTTGACCGACGCCCAGATCCTGGCCGTCGTGTGTCACGAGCGATTCACCCTCGGCGGTGCCGACCCTGTTGGCGCCTACCAGAAAGAGTTCGACAACTGGTGCTCGGTGGACTCGCCCGCGTGGACAGCGCTGGAAGACGGATCCGCCACATTCGAAAACATCGACACCAAGGTGCCCGGCGCGATCAAGGTCGGGAAGCAACCTGCGCCCGGCTCGTCCGCCGCCAGTTGAGTGACGTCATCGACTGACGTACTCGTGATCGGCGGCGGTCCCGCCGGGGCCTCGGCCGCATACTGGCTCGCTCGTTACGGTCACGACGTCACGATCGTCGAACGCAAGTCCTTCCCCCGAGAGAAGACATGCGGAGACGGTCTCACGCCTCGCGCTGTGCACCAGCTCAACGAGATGGGCCTCGGCGACGAGCTGAACCAGTTCCATCGGTACAACGGCCTGCGGGCCACCGGCATGGGCCGCCAGCTCGAGTTGCAGTGGCCATCGCATCCGATCTACCCGCAATACGGATACGTCGCGCGTCGGCGCGAGCTCGACACGATGGTCGCCCGAAACGCCGTGGCCGCGGGCGCCACGCTCCTAGAAGGCCACGAGGCATTGCAGCCCATCGTCGATCGCGGCTTCGTTCGTGGCGCTGTCGTGCAGCCGACGATCGGTGAGCCGGTTGAGATCCGTGCTCGCTACGTGGTCGTGGCGGACGGCGCCAACAGCCGGTTCGGTCGATCACTCGGCACCTTCCGCACACGCGAGTGGCCGTACGGCACTGCCATTCGCACGTATTGGGAGACGCCTCGCCACGCCGAGCCGTGGATCGAATCGGCGCTCGACGTGAAGGATCGCAACGGCAACCCGATGCCCGGCTACGGCTGGATCTTTCCCGTGGGTGATGGCACGGTCAACATCGGGGTCGGGCTGTTGTCGACGTTCCGCGAGTTCAAGAGCGTCAACACCACCCATCTCCTGGATTCCTACGCGCATCAAGTTGCCGATCGTTGGGAGATCAACGCGGACAAGCCGGAGTGCAAGGCCACGAGCGGACGTATCCCGATGGGTGGCTCCGTCGGACCGAAGGCCGGGCCGTCCTATCTCGTCATCGGCGATGCCGCGGGAAGTGTGAACCCTTTCAACGGCGAAGGGATCGACTACGCGTATGAGACCGCACGCATGGCGGCTGCTGTCCTGCACGAGGCGCTAGACGGCGGGGACCCGACTGCGTTGCAACGGTACCCGTCGCTGCTCGAGGAGGAGTACGGCGAGTACTTCAAGGTCGCCCGATTGTTCGCGAGGGTGATCGGCCGCCCGGCGCTCATGCGCGAGTTGACGCGGGCCGGCATGCACAGCCGGACGTTGATGGAGTGGGTGCTGCGCATCATGGCCAACCTCCTGCGTCCCGATGAGTTGGGTCCGGCGGAGATGGCCTACAAAGCGGCCGCCAACCTCGTCAAGCTCGCCCCCAACGCGTGACCGACGTGGAGTGTCCGGCACCCTCTTGGGCGCCGACACTCCACGTCGATCACCCCCGAACTCTGGCCCAGTTGTGCCTAGCCAACAGAGGCGACGAGGTTGGCGGGGGCAGCGCGCAACGCGTCGGTTGCCGGAGACGCCGGCAGGGCGTCGCACGCCGCGACGGCACGTTGCGCCCAGTCCTGCGCTGTCGAGAACGCAGACTCCACGCCACCGTTCTCCCTGACGATGCCGAGCGCCTTCTCGCGCTCGGCTGTGTCGAGCGGCCTGCCCAGCAGTGCCAACAACTCCATCGCCGGGACACCACCGGCCTGCAACGTGCGCATGACCGGCAAGGTGTAGACGCCCTCCACCATGTCATGGCCGGCCGGCTTCCCGAGTTGATCGTCGGTCGAGGTGATGTCGAGCAGATCGTCGACGATCTGGAAGACGTTGCCGTAGGCCTCGCCGTATTCGGTGAGTGCGTCAGTGAGCGTTTGATCGAAGCCGGCGACAAGACCGCCGATGCGGGCTGCCGTCGCGTACAACGACGCAGTCTTCCCACTGATCGACGCCATGTAGCTCGACTCCGGCCGTGCGGAGTTATAGGTGTGGCGCAGCTCCTCGATCTGGCCTTCGCACAATCGTCCAATCGTCCTGGCGAGCAATCCGGCGACCTCGGTGCCCAGCGACGCCGCAATCCCGGAGGCGCGCGACAGCAGGAAGTCGCCGGCCAGGATCGCCTGCAGGTTCCCCCACTTCGCGTTGACCGTCTCCACACCGCGCCTGGTGGACGCTTCGTCCATGACGTCGTCGTGGTACAGCGAACCGGTCTGGACCAGTTCACAAGCGATCCCGCCCTGGATCGAACGTTCCGTGAGGTCGGCATCCGCCGCGCCGCAGACCTGCGCCGCAACGACGGTGAGAACCGGTCGCAGACGCTTCCCACCGGCGATGATCAGGTGCGACGCGATCTCGTTGAGGTACGGGTCGGGGGTGTGCACTGACTCGACCAACGCCTGTTCGATGCGTTGGACGGCCTCTGTCATACCGTCGAGCGTGAAGAAGGGCGAGGGCGCCACGTCGTCAGGCTAGTCAGCCGTGCCGCGACCCAAGAAGGGCGTCGAAAGGAGAGTCGAAAGGAGACCGGCGGAACGACCGGGTGACGCGGTAGGTCGTGCGACCTAACCAGACGTTCATTCATCACGTTGCGCGCACGTCACGCCGATACACTTTGACCATGTTTGAACGCTTCACCGATAGGGCACGGCGGGTCGTGGTGCTCGCCCAGGAGGAAGCTCGGCTGCTGAGCCACAGCTACATCGGCACCGAACACATTCTCCTCGGTCTCATCCACGAAGGTGAAGGGGTCGCGGCCAAGGCTCTCGAGAGTCTCGGCATCTCGCTCGAAGCGGTCCGCAATCAGGTCGAAGAGATCATCGGCCAAGGCGGCACGTCTCCTTCGGGTCACATCCCGTTCACGCCGCGAGCGAAGAAGGTTCTCGAGCTGTCGTTGCGCGAAGCACTCCAGCTCGGCCACAACTACATCGGCACGGAGCACATCCTGCTCGGCCTCATCCGCGAGGGTGAGGGGGTCGCAGCACAGGTTCTCGTCAAGCTCGGCGCAGATCTTTCGCGAGTGCGCCAGCAAGTCATCCAACTGCTCAGCGGATACCAAGGTGGCGCGCAGGGCAAAGGCGAGCCGCAAGCCGCGGCCGCCGGGCAGCAGGGCAAAGAAGACACGCCGGGCGACAAGGGCAACAGCCAGATCCTCGACCAGTTCGGTCGCAACCTCACACAGCTGGCGCGTGAGAAGAAGCTCGACCCGGTCATCGGTCGCAGCCGCGAGCTCGAGCGGGTCATGCAGATCCTCAGTCGGCGGACCAAGAACAACCCAGTGCTCATCGGCGAGCCGGGAGTCGGCAAGACCGCGATCGTCGAGGGCCTTGCCCAGAAGATCGTCAGCAACGACATCCCCGACACGTTGCGCAACAAGCAGCTCTACACACTCGACCTCGGCGCCCTCGTCGCCGGCAGCCGGTACCGCGGCGATTTCGAGGAGCGCCTCAAGAAGGTGCTCAAAGAGATCAAGACCCGTGGCGACATCGTGCTGTTCATCGACGAGATCCACACGCTGGTCGGCGCAGGTGCCGCAGAGGGCGCCATCGACGCGGCCTCGATCCTGAAGCCGATGTTGGCTCGTGGTGAGCTGCAGACCATCGGGGCAACGACGCTCGACGAGTACCGCAAGCACCTCGAGAAGGACGCCGCGCTCGAGCGCCGCTTCCAACCGGTGCGCGTCGAGGAGCCGACACTGGCCATGACGATCGAGATCTTGAAGGGTGTGCGCGAGAAGTACGAAGCCCACCACCGGGTCACGATCACCGATCAGGCCATCGTCGCCGCTGCCAACCTCTCGGACCGGTACATCAGCGACCGTCATCTGCCCGACAAGGCGATCGATCTCATCGACGAGGCCGGTGCCCGTCTGCGTATCAAACGCATGGGCACCCCACCCGACCTCAAAGAGATCGAGCGCAAGCTCAGCGAGGTTCAAGAGGCCAAGAAGCGCGCCGTCGAAGAGCAGCAGTTCGAAGAAGCCGGTCGGCTCCGCGACCAAGAGAAGTCGCTGCTCGACGAGAAGTCGATCAAAGAGGCCGAAGTCAAAGCCAGCGGTGTCGACCTGTTCGATGAGGTCGACGAGGAAGCCATTGCCGAGGTGCTCAGCATCTGGACAGGCATCCCGGTCTACAAGCTCACCGAGGAAGAGACAGCCAAGCTCCTCAACATGGAGGCCGAGCTCCACAAACGGATCATCGGCCAGGAAAATGCCATCAGGGCTGTCAGTCAGAGTGTGCGCCGTACCCGAGCCGGCCTGAAGGATCCGAAGCGCCCCAGCGGTTCGTTCATCTTCCTCGGGCCCACCGGCGTTGGCAAGACCGAGCTCGCCAAGACGCTTGCCGAGTTCCTGTTCGGCGACGAGGACTCGTTGATAGCGCTCGACATGAGCGAGTACATGGAGAAGCACACGGTCAGCCGGCTGGTCGGTGCGCCTCCTGGGTACGTCGGCTACGAAGAGGGTGGCCAGCTCACCGAGGCTGTGCGCCGCAAGCCGTTCAGCGTGGTCCTGTTCGACGAGATCGAAAAGGCCCACCCCGACGTCTTCAACACGCTGCTGCAGATCTTGGAAGAGGGTCGTCTCACCGACAGCCAGGGCCGCACCGTCGACTTCCGCAACACCGTCCTCATCATGACCAGCAACCTCGGCACCGCCGATCTGCGCAAGGCCAACGTCGGGTTCACCAAAGTCGACTCGGCGATGAGCTACGAGCGCATGAAGGACAAGGTCAACGAAGCGCTGAAGACGCACTTCCGCCCCGAGTTCCTGAACCGCATCGACGAAGTCATCGTCTTCCACGAGCTCGCTCGCGCAGAGGTCATGGAGATGGTCGACCTGATGACCAAGCGCCTTACCGGGCAGCTCGAAGGTCAGGGCCTTGGCATCGAACTGACCCAGGGCGCCAAGGAACTGCTGGCCGAGAAGGGCTACGACCCGCAACTCGGTGCTCGTCCGCTACGTCGTGCCATTCAGCGCATGATCGAGGACGTGCTCAGCGAGAAGATCCTCTACAAGGAGTTCCACGCCGGCGACATCATCGTCGTCGACAGCGAGGACGATCCCGAGAAGCCGGGCGAGAAGAAGCTCAAGTTCTCAGCGGTGGAGGGCTTCCTGCCTCCGGTCGCTGTGGAGTTGGCTGCAACCGGCGCGCCAGAAGCGCCGGAGCCCACGCTGCCGACGGAGTGACGCTCAGTCGACCGCCGCAACGCGGGTGACCTCGCCGAGGTTGCCTGCCACAGGGCGTTCCGCCAGGATCTGATCGTCGGCCGACACCAGGGTCATCCGCCCGCTACCGACGATCACGATGTGGCCGTTGTCGAGCACGGTCAGCGCTTCGACGCCCATGTCCCAGGTGAACGAATCGGTGACTGTCAACGTCTCCGGATCGAGGCGGTACAGCCTGCCGTCGAGAGCGACGACGACCTCCGTCTGGGACGCGCCGATCGCCACCCGAAACGCTTTTCCGCCGAGCGCGGTGACTGCGCTCGCCTCTGGCATCCCCGGCCCGAAGTTCGTGATGTCGCTGACGCGATAGCCGGCGATACCGCCGGTGCTCGAGGCTGCGAACAGACGCGACCCGCTCGGGTTGACAGCCAACGCGCCGGGGTGGTCGGCCAGACCAAGTTCCTTCGGGACATCGAGGCACCACACGCCGTTGAACAGCCCGAGTGTGTGGACGAACGAGCCGACGTTCTCGCCGCCCTCGCTGGCGTCCTGGTAGAGGGTGAACAGGAGTTGGTTGTTCGGCTCGAACACTGCCGTCCGGCTGACCGCGGTCATCACTTCGTCAACTGTCTGGCTCTTGTCGCGCAGGTTCAACGGCAAGCCGAGCTCGCCGGTAGCGGTGTCGATGACCCGTACCCGGTAGGTGTCCTTGGCGAGATACTCGATGACGAACACACCCATGGGCAATCCGTCGCCGGCCGGGTCGAAGGCGTTCGCGAATGCCTCGGGTACGAGCACCGAATCGAACGTCCAGCGCCGAAGCTCGCCACCCGACGGCGTCGCCAGCACCACCGTGGTGGAACTTCCGGCGGAACTGATCAGCGCGGCGACCTTTCCGTCCTGGGCGAGGGCGGCCGGCCGGAAATCACCATCGAGCATGACGGGCGGGGCGACCTCGTCGTTGCTGAGCTGATGCCACTCGACCATCGTTCGGCCACCCATGTCCGAGGCGCTGACCACGACCTTGCCGGTCGGCGCCATGACGCCAGGGGTCACCACCGGATCATCATGCGGCGAGAACGTCACGATGTTGCCATCCTTCGTCGTCAACGCAAGGCGTGCCGGGAATGCGGACACTGCATCGGTGATGCCCGAGCCGAGCTGAGTCGTCTCAGGCGCGGTCTCGCCGGTCGCTGTTGTATCGGGCGCCGCCGCGTCAATCGCCGTCGTGTCGGGTGCTGCTACCTCGCTGCTCGACGTCGCGGCCTGCGCGCCGCACGAGGTCAGCAGCAACGCGAAGGCGATGGTCGTCTGTTTCCTCGGGATGAACATGCCCTTCGGACACCGCCGTTTGCCGTCGCGTTCCGGCAGACGTAGGTTTCATCCGATGGGGTGCCAGAGCGCCCAGCGTCAGGAGACTCGTCGCATGACGACCTATGGATTGCAACTGCCCGACTTCTCGTGGATCGTCGACGCGGATCCCCCGACCACCATGGACCGTTTGCGTTCGGTCGCCGAGGTCGCCGAGCAATCGGGCTTCTCGTCGATGTGGGTGATGGACCACTTCCTCCAGCTTCCGCCACTGGGCGGGCCTGCGGCCTCGATCCTGGAGGGCTACGTCGCCCTGGGAGCGTTGGCGGCCCTGACCAGGCGAGTCGAGCTCGGCACCCTCGTCACCGGGGTTACCTATCGCAACCCGGCGCACCTCGCCAAGCAGATCGCCTCACTCGACGCGTTGACCGGTGGCAGAGCCATTCTCGGTATCGGCGCGGCGTGGTACGACGCGGAGCACGTGGCGTACGGCTGGGACTTTCCACCGGTCAAGGAACGGTTCGGTCGCCTGCGCGAGGCCGTCGCCATATGCAGAGGGATGTTCGACAACGAGACGTTCACGTACAACGGCGTCTACTACCACACCCTCGACGCGCGCCTGGCCCCGCGTCCACAACGGCGCATACCGATCATGATCGGCGGCAGCGGCGAGAAGAAGACGTTGCGGATGGTCGCCGAGCTGGCTGACATGTGCAACATCGGTGGCACGGCGCAAGTCGTGGCCAGGAAGCTGGCCATCCTCGACGAGCATTGCGCCGCGGTTGGTCGAAGTCCGGCCGACGTCAAGCGCACGGCGATGGTCAGCCTGTTCGTGTCTCCGAACGAGGCGGAGCGCGACAGCCTGCGTCAGATGGTCGGCTACGACTCGAACAGTGAAGTTCGCGACCGGATGATCATCGCTACAGCCGACGAGGCGACCGAGAACGTTGCGGCGATCGTCGCCTCGGGCGTCGACGAAGTGATCATCAACCTGCCGATGATCAAATCCGTCGACCCGATTCACGCAGCCGCCGACGTGCTGAAAGCGGCGACCTCCTGACGTAGCTCAGGGAACTGACGTTGCGATCCGTACCGCCGTCTCCAGGGAGATGTCGGCTTCGAGGCGGTACACGTGGCCACCGCGCTCCCACAGCAACGTGTTCGTCGCCAACCGAAGCGTGTCCGGCTGGATCTGGCCGTTGCCGACATCGAAGAGCAGTTGGTGAGGCGACCCTTCGATCCAGAATCCGCTGCTCCCGTCGAAGTCGATCGGCCGGACCGTCGCTTCGGAGCCGAGCGTCTTGCGGAAGAAGCCTTCTTCGATGTGCGCAGGCATCACCGAGACCAACGCGCCGACTCCTGTCACCGAGGACTGCGGCACGAGATCGGACGGGGCATACACCAACACGATCTGCCCGATCGCGGGCGGCGTGACGACATGCACCGACTGTGGACGGCCCAGGAGCACCGGGGTCGGGTCAGGAAGCCCCGTCTGTGCCATCGCCGCGTCGATCGACAGCGCCGGACCGAGGTGCAGCGAGACGTCCGCTGGAGGTGCAGTCGCCGAAGACGAGCCCTGACTCTGACTCGGGATCGTGCTCGGTACCAGAGTCGTCGGTGCTTGGCTCGTCGGCACCGACACACCGGGCTCGATCCGGACGCTGTCGAACCCCAGCCATCTGGCCACAGCGTGGCGAGGACCGGGCAGCACGACCACGACGGCGACGACGAGGGCCAGGAGAGCTCCTACCAGACGAGGAGCGCGCCTCGATGCCCGACGAACGCGCGCCTCGGGCACCTCGTTGATCCGGCGCATCACGTCGCTGACGAACCACTCGGAAGACGGGATGTCGACGCGATCGGCCA
>JANMMQ010000393.1:0-2596 GCA_031373465.1 Ilumatobacteraceae bacterium
AGCGAGGTCTCGGCCAGCAGCCACAAGTTCGGACCGACCGCACCCAGACGTTCGGCGCGCAGCCGCACCTGTTGAGCACTCTCCTCCCCGCTGACGTAGAGCACCCGGGTCGGCCACGCCGCGGCGAGCTGGAGCAGCAACGTGCTCTTTCCGATCCCCGGTTCGCCGCCCAACAACGTGACACTGCCCGGGACGAGACCGCCGCCGAGCACGCGGTTGAGCTCGTCGAGGCCGGTGGATTGCGGGCCACCGACCAACGAGTCGACTTCGGCGATGGGCATTGCAACGGCTGTCGACGTCGCCGACATCAGCATGGCGATGTTGGGGTCCGGCCCGTCGACATCTTCGACCATCGAGTTCCACGCCTCGCACGACGGGCACCGGCCGGCCCACTTCGGGTAGGCGGTTGCGCAGGCACTGCAACGGAACACGAGGCGGATCTTCGACATGCGACCCACCCTAGAGAAGGGGTGTTACACAGGGCGCGGACTGCGATGGTTGATTCGGCGCTTGCGTTGCCGCACAACCCAGGCGATGAAGCCGGCGGCCAGCACACACCACACCACAAGTCCGATGAGAGCCACGTTGGAGGCGATCCCCCAGATCTTGGCGGTGCTGTGGTCGTCGACCCCGGTCGTGGCCATATCGAGCTGCGAGCCGTCCAGCGGGACGAGCCACGAGACGGTGCCATCTTTGATGGTTCCGGTCGCAGAGGTGATCTTGCCCGGCAAGGTTGCCTGCACCGTGACGCGAACCGCATCACTGGGACTCGCGTTCGCCGCGGCCACCTCCTCGGCGTACGGCGTCGCCCCGATCGCTGCCAGCACATCAGGGTCCGCGAACGCGCCAAGCCCATCGATCCGAAGCGATCCGGTGAGCGACACCGTCGTGCCACCCGAACCGATCTTGCGGGCCAACGTCACGCCGTGCAACGGACCGCCGCTGCCGTTGATCGACTGCAGCAGCGCGGTGACCTCTTCCGGATTGGCGAACGTGTGTGTCAGTTCGACCTTGAGTCCGCCGTCGCTCGTAGCCACCGGTCCTGTAACCGTCCACCCCGCTGCCTTGACGTCGTCGAAGCGGAGGTCGTCGGCCAACCCCGGAGCCTTGTTGACCACGTCGGGATCGGCTACTGCTGTCACCGTGATGACACCACTTCCGTCCTGGCGCATCGAGATGTCGACGGTTGCATCCACTCGGCAGGCCGCGAGCAGCGTCACGCAGATCACAAGGAGGGCCCGACGCATAGTGTCCACGATTGTGGCATGTGGAACCTCGCGGAGGCCGGAGGTGTCAGGACAGGCAACTCGTCGACCATGACCACTGAACAAACCGAACCGTCGGACTCCGATCTCGTCGCTCGCGCTCGCGCTGGGGACAATGCCTCTTTCGGCGCGCTCGTCGGGCGGTATCAACAGGCGGCACTGCGGCTTGCGGCCGCGGTCAGTGGCTCGACCGCCGACGCAGCCGACATCGCCCAGGAGGCCTTCGTGAAAGCCCATCGCTCATTGCCGAAACTGACCGACCCGGCGATGGTCAGGTCGTGGCTGTTGCGGATCGTCGCGAACGAGGCCAAGAACTATCTGCGCGGCCGTGAGCGGCGCCGGCGACGCGACGATCGCTATGGGTCGTGGGTCGTTGCTGCAGTGCCCGATCCCGAGGCCAGTGCGCTGAGCTCCGAAGAGGCCCGGAGCCTGGCGCAGGCACTCGGCAGGATCGCGGCGCGTGACCGCCAGGTCCTGGGCTACCGCTACTTCGCCGGGTTGTCCGAAGTGGAAACGGCTGCAGCGGTCGGCGTACCCGTCGGAACCGTCAAGTCGCGAACAGCTCGCGCCCTGACTCGGTTGCGGACCGAACTGGAGAACTCATGATCGATCTCGAACGCGCGCTCACCAACCTGGCCGATCGCGTCGACATCCCGTCTTCCGACTGGTTCGTCAGCGATGTGATGCGCCGGATCAACGACGTGCCCGAGGCGCGCGTTCGTCGGTCATCGCGGCGCGCGCCTCGTCTGGTAGGAGCTCTCCTGGCCCTCGTCGTCGCGGTCGCGGTCGTGCTGCCCGGTCCTCGCCACGCTGTGGCGCGATGGCTGGGGTTCGACAGCGTCCGCATCGAGCCCGGTGTGTCTGTGCCGACGAGTCAGGCACCGGCGACCCTGGTACCGAGCACGATCCCGAGTCAGAGCTCAGCTTCGACGACTGCACCTCTAGTGGAAGGCTCGTTGCAGCTCGGGCCGGCGCTGTTGATCGACGCGGCGATGTCACAGACGGGGCTCCCTGACCCGACCCCGGCGCTCCTAGGCCGTCCACAGTCGGTCCATGTCGTCTCGCCGCCAGCCGCAGGCCAGATCGTGTTGGTGTATGCCCCGTCCGATCTCGTGCCGCAGTCCTCGGTGACAGGCGTGGGCGCATTGGTCTCGGTGATGCCTGCGCACATCGACGAAGGCTTCTTCCGCAAGACGCTGGGCAGCGAGGCAACGGTCCGGCCGATCGATTTCGACGGGACCAGCGGATTCTGGATCGAGGGGTCGCCGCACCAACTGCTCTTCGATGTCGGCGACGGCCAGATCCAGCCGGACACGCTTCGGTTGGCGACG
>JANMMQ010000408.1:0-4856 GCA_031373465.1 Ilumatobacteraceae bacterium
TCTGGACGGCGGCCGCGTTCACGACTTCCCGCTGGTCCGCGGGCAGGGCCGACAACAACGAGACCGACGGACCGGCGGGAGGGGCCGACGTGGATGTCGTCGACGTCGACGTCGGTGGGTCAGAGGGTGTCGAGGTTTTGGCGGCCGACGTTTCCGTCTTCGCCGTCGTTGACTCGACCACGGTCGGCTGGGCCTTCGGGTCGTCGCCCGACCCGCGGTAGAACACGGTGGCGAGCGTGCCGACCAGGGCCAGCGCGGCGGCGACCAAGGTTGCCCAACCTGGGTCGAGCCGTCCCGGCCGCCGTAGTCCGCGCTTCGTCGGCGTCGGTGTCTGCGGCTCGACGGCAACCTCAACCGGCTCCTCGCTGTTGTTCTCCGTCACCCAACCCCTCCCTGACTCGGAAAGGGTAGTTGGCCCTGTAATTGGGTCGACAACGATGAGGTGTGAGGCTCTGCCGGCGCGGGCACCGCAGCGGTCCTATGCGGACCATTCCGCCGCCCGCGTTAGGAATCCGTGGTGAATTTTCGGCGGCGCGACGAATTTTCGCCGTTCGAACCGATGGCCGATCCGCATGCGGTGATCGTCACGCACCAGGGCCACGCCACGATCAGCTTCAACGGTAAAAGCTACGACCAGACCTACATCAACGAAGTGCGCGTACGGAACGGCAAGGTCACGTTGTACGTCGAGTACTTCGACACCGCCGTCTTGAACGCCGCGTTGGCGCCGTAGCTCTCGCGTTAGTTGGTGCCCGCTGCGATGAGCACGTCGCGTAGCTGCTGCACGCTCGGCGCACCGGCAAGACCGCGGTCGGTCCGATACATGCGGCATGACAACCCGATCGGCTCGTTGCCGTTGGCTAACACGTCACGTCCGTCGATCAGCACCGTCGGCGACCCGCGGAACTGCAAACGTTCCGCATCTTCACCTGTTTCGACTTGACAGCGATCAAGCTGGAAGCCGAGTTCAGCTGCCAGCGACTCCAGGTTGACCTCGGTGGTCCGCCAGTTCGGGCAGCCATCAAAGAACAACAACGTGACCTTCACCTGGCGGTCAGCTGGATTGTGCGTTGTGCAACGCGGCCTTGTCGTCGGCGCTCGTTCCACTGTGGCCGAACGGGAACACCCATCGAAAAACGCTCAGCACGGGCTTCTTGCACCAACAATCCGGCCCGCAGCCACACACGTTCCTGCCCTGCTTCTCAGCGACTCGGCCGATCAGCGCGGCGAGCAGATATACCGACAGCACGGGAACGAGGATGCGTCTCATCGCGCCGAAGAGTAGTCCAGGCGCGTCAGATGGCGCCGGGCTGCACGACTCCTGTTTCGTAGGCGACCATCACGAGCTGCGCACGGTCTCGGGCGTCGAGCTTCATCAGGAGGTGGCTGACGTGTGTTTTCACTGTTGCATAGCTGACGAAGAGTGCAGCTGCGATCTCAACGTTGGACAACCCCCTGGCGACCAGCTCCTCGCAGCCGCCCAAACCAGCTGACCCGCCTTCACGCCGACCCGGCTCATCCGAGTGTTTGCCGCCACCCCGGGAGCGCGGCAAACACTCCGATGAGACGCGTTCGGACCTTCAGGTTTGCCGCGGCCATCGATACTCAGTGAGCCACTGACCCTTTCTGGGCGCTCGCCGAGCACCCCGAGCAGCTGCAGCTACCGACCGGCTCCTACGATTTGATGAGAGCGATGATGGGAAAGATCGTCATGGCGATGCCGGCGATCGAGGTCGCGACGATCGAGAGAGGTCCCGAGCGGAATTCGCCGAGCACGCCACGGGAACGGGCGAGGATGACGATCAGCAGGATCAGTGGCGGCGCGGTGAGACCGTTGAAGATCGCGGACAAATAGAGGGCACGGATCGGGTTCACTCCGAACCCGACCAACGCCAGTCCGATCCCCATTGACGCGATGATGACGCCGTAGAAACCGGGAGCGTCCTTCAGGCGACGACTCAAGCCCTCGTTCCAGTGGAACGCTTCGGCGACGGCGTACGCAGTCGACCCGGCGAGCACCGGAACCGCGAGCAGGCCGAGGCCGATGATCCCCATGGCGAACAACACCTTGGCGAAGCTTCCCGCCAACGGCTCGAGCGCTTGCGCCGCCTGCTCGGCCGTTCCAATGTTGATCGAACCTTTCGCCCCGAGGGTCACTGCCGCTGTGCACATGATGGCGAACATTGCTACGACGCCGGAGAACATTCCTGTCCAGACATCCACGCGCATGGCGACGCAGTGGCGTCGGTCCACTGCCGTGGGCGGGCCATCGTCGCGTTCTTCGACCTCCTCCGATGCCTGCCAGAAGAACAGGTACGGCGAGATCGTGGTGCCCGCGATCGCGGTCATTGCAATCATGGTCGCCGCGTCGAAGTGAAACCGTGGCACGAAGGTGCGAGCCGCCACCGCGGACCAGTCGACCTTCACGACGCCGAGCACGAGGACATAGGCGACCAACGAAAGGGCGAACCATCGAAGCACTCTGGAATAGCGGTGGTACGGCACGATGACCTCCGCCGCCGCCATCACGACGGCGAACATGACCACCCATACAGCAGCCGGCAAAGGCACCAGCAGCCGTAGCGCGGCACCCATCGAGGCGAGATCCGCAGCGATGTTGAGGGTGTTGGCCGATGCGAGTAACACCACCGCACCAACAAGCACCCACCGCGGGAACCGCTGGCGAATGAGCGTGCCGAGACCCTTGCCCGTGACCAAACCCAAGCGTGCCGTCGATTCCTGAACGCCAACGGCGAGCGGGAGCAAGAACGGCGCCATCCACAGCAACGACAGCCCCTGCGCCGCACCAACCTGCGAATAGGTACCGATCCCCGACGGATCGTCATCTGCAGCGCCAGTGACGATTCCAGGACCCAATCGTTTGAAGTACCCGTGACCCCGAAGCGATGCCCGCCGCGGATGGTGTTCCAGTTCGGGCTCGGCAACGGGCGACACAACGGGCAGTCTCGCATTCGCAGTCATGACCGCGATCCCGCCACCAGTGGAGAGCTACAACCAGTCGCGTTTGCGGAATACCACGAATAGGCCGCCGGACACGACCACGACCAACAGGGCGGCGAGCCAGACGCCCCACGTCTGCCCGTATCCCGGGTAGGGAACGTTCATCCCGTACCAGCCGGTGATCAAGGTCGGCACGGCGATGATCGCGGCCCAACTGGTCACCTGCTTGGCGATCTGGTTCGTGCGGTAGTCGCGCAGGCTGAGGTTGGTCTCCACGATCGTCGAGATCAGGTCGCGGAGTGCGTCCGTGGATTCGGTCACGCGCAGCACGTGGTCGTAGACGTCTTGGTAGTACGGATACAAATCGTCCGCGACCGTCGAATGTTCACGCCGCATCAGCCCGCTCACGGCCTCACGCATCGGTACCACCAACCGATGGAACCGGATCAACGCCTGGCGTGTCTGGAACCAGTGCTTCTGCTCCGCCGGCGGGATTGGCTTCTCCGCGAAGATGCCCTCACTGATCCGGTCATAGAACTCGTCGAAGCGCTGCACCGCCTCGAAGTAGCTGTCGACCACGGCATCCAGCAGCCCGTAGAGCAAGAAGCTGACGCCGTGCACAGCGAGGTCCGTTGAGCGGTCCCAGCGGGCGATCACCGGCTCCAGCGAGAAGTGCTCGTCCTTGCGGACCGTGACGAGCCAGCGCGCGCTGATGAACGCATCGATCTCCGTCTCGATCAGTGTCCCGCCGTCTTTCAACTCGACCGCGTGGCACGCCAAGAAGTTGTGTGACGCATAGTGATCGAGCTTCGGCCGCTGATGCGGACCGAGCGCGTCCTCGACTGCCAACTCATGCAAGCCAAGCTCGTCGGCAAGCTCGTGCAACTCCTGCTTCGACGGGCCACAGAAATCGACCCAGATCACTGTGTCCGGGCGCTCGAGACGCTCAGAGATGTCCGCGACCGGGAAGTCCTCTGCCTCCAGCATCCCCTTGCAGTACACCCGTGTCCGAGCCATTGACCACTTCCTCGAATCGTCTCAGCAACCGTTTCACCAACAACAATCAATCCCAGCAACTTCGCCGGAACCGATCAGCTCAAACTACAGGTGACCGTGAGCGCGTAGAAATACCTCAAGTCGCGCTCCGGTGGTGCCGATATACGCGCGTGACGACCGGGACGTTGACTCGGGTCCCCGCTGGTTCCTGGCAGTGGTCGGGTCATCCGTTGACCAGTCGGGCGCTGCGCGTTGGCATCCTCGCCATCCCGGTCGCCGCTTCTTTTGCCACTGCGTGGACGCTGAACTCGCTTACCACCCGCCAGAGATGGCGGGGATGATCGAGAGGTCCGAACCGTCGGCGACCGTCGTCTCGACACCGTCGAGATCGCGAATGTTGTCGGAGTCGACGAACAGGTTGACGTGGACTCTCGTGCGGCCGGTCTCGTCGCGGACCCGCCGCTCCAATGCCGGGTGCGTGGCTGCCAACGAATCGAGCACCGAACTGACCGTCACCGGCGTCGAGTCGACGACGACGACCACGGAGCTGGCGCCGGCGGCGAGGTTCCGCAGCTGAGTCGGAAGCCGAACTTGTACACGCATCGTTGTCAGCGAACCGCCGCTGCCCGCACGGACATGATCGGCGGCAGGTGTGACGCAAGCTCACGCCAGCTGTCGCCGTCGTCGGTCGATGCGAAGAGCTCGCCCGTCCGGGTCCCGAAGTACAGGCCGCACTGCCCGAGGCCGTCGGTCGTGAAACCGTCACGAAGGATCGTGAGATGCGCGTCGTGCTGCGGCAGACCGTTGGTCAACGCGCGCCACGTCTCGCCGCCGTCTTCGGTCTTCCACACGATGCAATGCCCGCCCGGCGTGCAGCGGTACTCGTCGCTCTCCAGCGG
>JANMMQ010000340.1:0-16769 GCA_031373465.1 Ilumatobacteraceae bacterium
ATCACCTGGTCGCGCTGTCGGTGGGTCATCCTTCGGCGTTCCGCGACGTCGGTTTCGAGCAACGGGAGAAGTCGTGGTACATGCTGCTGTTCCAATTCGAGGGCATCGCCGAGCAATGGCTCTCCGGCAACGACTGGGCAAACATGCGCGAATGGTCGGGCCACCCCGACCTCGACCAGGTCATCGCTGACCTCTCCCGGCCCGGAGCACTCACCGCCGCACTCAACTGGTATCGCGCGAATGTTCATCCGCGAACGCTGGTCGAGCCACCACTGGTGCTGCCGCAGATCCAGGCGCCGACGATGGGCATATGGAGCTCCGGGGACTTCGCCCTCGTCGAATCCGGCATGACCGCCTCCAGCAAGTTCGTCGACTCGTCGTGGCGTTACGAGCGCGTCGAAGGCCCTGGTCACTGGGTGCAGCTCGAGGCACCCGACACGATCTCCGACCTGCTGATCGATTTTCTGCCTGCCCCGTAGTTGCTCGAAGACCTCGTCAACCAGTCGAGTCTGCCGACAGCCGTTCGTACAACCGCCGTGTCAGCGGCCAGGCGCCCGGTGACGAGTTGGAGATCACTGTGTGGGTCAGCCGCATCGTGGGGTGGTGCCAACTGCGGAACGACACCCCTGCGTCATATCCTTCGAGCCTCACCGCGTCGCCAGAACCGGCAAGCCAGAAGCCCAAGCCGTAGCGCTCCAGGTCCGAGACGACACTGAGCGGCCGCACCATCGTCCCGACCCAATCGTCTGGCACAAGTTTTCCGGCGAAGAACGCGGTCCACAGCAACCTGATGTCCGCGACCGTCGAGTAGATCCCGCCATCACCAGTTCCGCGTACGGGCAGGTGAAACACGTTGCTGCGCAGCACGCCGTCGACCTCGACGTACCCCATCGCCGCGCCGGCGGGAAGTTCGTCAGATCGCAAGAAGGCGGTGTGAACCATCCCTGCGGGCGCACACACGCGTTGCTCGACAAGATCGTGGAACCCGACTCCGCTGACCCGCTCTGCGATCAACGCCAGCACCACGTATCCGCCGTTGCAGTACGAGAACTGCGTCCCCGGCGTGAACTTGGTCGGGTAGCCGTCGAGCACTGCGAGGTATTGCTCGGTCGCTGCCAACTCGTGGACCGGGACACCCATCGGATAGTCGCTGATCTCGAGGCCGCTGTCCTCGTCGAGATAGTCACCGATGCCCGAGCGATGTGACAACAGGTGCTCGACCGTCACGTCGTCAACGATCAGTGGCAGGTCTTCGCCCAGCACGGCGCGGGCCGGCGTCGACAGCTCGAGTGAGCCGTCGGCTATGAGGCTGACAACTGCGATTGCCGTCATGCCCTTCACCGCACTGGCAATCGCGAACTGAGTATCGACTGTATTGGGGATCCCGAACGCGCGGTGCGCCAAGCCGTACGCCTTGGCCAGTTCGAGATCATCACCGCGGTCGACGCGGACGACTCCCGAGAACCCGGTCTCCTCGGCGAGTTGATCGATCTCGTCGTCCAACGTCAGCATCCCCGAAGAGTAACTGTCTTGACACGGCCGTAATCCGGATATTGAATATCCGAGTATGAAGTTGAGCGAAGGCGTGGAGTGGACGATCCACTGCTGTTCCGTGCTCGGTGCGCTGCCGCCCGCAGCCACGATCTCCGGGACTCGGCTCGCCGAGTTTCACGGCGTGCCACCGCCCTACCTGGTCAAACAGCTGCAGAAACTCTCGCAAGCCGGCATCGTCGAGGCGACGACGGGCCGCGCCGGCGGCTATCGACTTGCCCGACCGGCAGGTGACATCACGTTGCGCGACATCGTGTTGGCAGTGGAGGGTGACGAGCCCGCATTCCGGTGCACCGAGATTCGTCAACAGGGGCCGACGTCCGTCGATGCGCCGCGATATGCACTGCCGTGCGGCATTGCCCGGGCGATGTGGCAGGCCGAGGATGCCTGGCGGTCCGAACTGGCGGCCGTCAGCATCGCCGACATCAATCGCGAGCTCGCAGCAACCGTTGATCCACTGCAGCTCGACAAAGCGATCGAATGGTTCCAGGTGGTGTTGCAATGAGACAGCGGGTGTTCCTCACCGGGGCTACGGGCGTTCTGGGTCGACGCGTGGTGCCGAGCCTGATCCAGGCGGGTCATTCAGTCACCGCCGTCGTGCGGTCCGAGGCGAAGGCCGAAGCGGTTCGCGCCGCCGGGGCAACTGCGGTCCACCTCGATCTGTTCGATCCTGCCGCGGTTCGCACCGCGATCGACGGTCACGACTGCGTCGCACACCTGGCCACACACATCCCAACCGGTCCATCGGCGATGCGCCGATCGGCGTGGCGCGTCAACGACTCGCTCCGCCGCGACGCCGCCGCGGTGCTCGCCGGCGCAGCGAGCGATGCCGGGATCGAGCGATACATCCAGGAGTCGATCACCTTCCCGTACGTCGATGGTGGTGATCAATGGATCGACGAGACTTGGAAGCGCACCTACTTCTGGGGCAACGCGAGCACCGTCGCTGCTGAGACCGCCGCAGGCGGGGTCACGGCGTCCGGTGGAATCGGAATCGTGCTGCGTTTTGCCATGTTCATGGCACCTGACAGCGCTCACATGCGTGCAGTTCTCAGCGCCGCACAACGTGGGTTGTTCGCGCTGGTCGGGGCTGCGACCGGCCACGTCTCGTTCATCCATATCGACGACGCCACTTCCGCAGTGGTCGCCGCGCTGGAGGCTCCGGCTGGTACGTACAACGTCGCCGAGCCTGACCCTCTGCAGCGATCAACCCACCGTGATGCGTTGGCCGGTCTGGTCGGTCGAGCAAGGCTTCGAGCCATACCGGCGGTCGTTGAACGCGTCGGTGGCGAGACCGCCAACAGTCTCGCCAGGTCGCATCGCATATCGTCACAACATCTGAGGGAGGTCACGCGCTGGGCACCGGAGGTCCATTGCGTCGATCGCTGGAAGGAGCTCCTATGACATACCCACGGTGGATACGAATCGCTCTCGCCTATCTTGCGCTCGTGTCGCTCGAGATCGGCGTTTGGGCCCAGTTCGCGCCGCGATCGTTCTACGATCACTTTCCCGGCTTGGGGAGGGCGTGGGTCAGTGTGAACGGCCCGTACAACGAGCACCTCGTGCGCGATGTCGGCGGTCTCAACCTGGGCCTCGCGGCCGTTCTGATCGTTGCGTTCATCACACTGTCGCGGCCGACGATTGTCGCGGCCGCGTTGGCCTCTCTGCTGTACGGCGTTCCACACCTCGTGTACCACATCGCCAACACCGACGGCTTGAAGAACAGCGACATTGCGATCAGTCTCGGAGGGCTCGCCGTGTTCGCTGCGCTGCCCATCGCGCTGATCGCTGCAACCGCAAAGCGCCGCACGGAGTTGGCCGCGTAACCTCTGGCTGGTGGTGCGCAATGAACGAGGGTGAGTTGAGGGCGGGTCTGGCGCAGACGCCGAGTTATCGCTATGCCGATCTGGTCGGCGGGCGGCTGTTCGTCGCGGGACAGGTTCCCCGCGACGGCTCGGCAAACCTCGTCGGCCCCGGGGACCCTGTCGTCCAGGCCAGACAGTGCCTCGACAACCTCTTCACGCTCATCGATCATCACGGCTTTTCGCGCGACGACATCCATCAGCTGGCGATCTATGTCGTCGGTCCCCACCGGAACCTCGTCGACGCGTGGGAAGAGGTGACATCGTGCTTCGAAGGCAACGTGCCGCCGGCGACGCTTCTCGGCGTCACGTTCCTCGGTTACGTCGATCAGGTGGTAGAGGTCGACGCCGTCGTCGAGCGGACCCTCTAGCCGCTGATCGAACGGACCAGGTTCACCAGTGCCTGGCATTCGTCGGCCGTCTCTACCCGGTAGCGCTCGAACTGCTCGCCCGCTCTGACATCGGCGTGCAAGCCCGAAGGGTCCTCGTGGAAGTGGAGGAACGCCTTCGACTTCCTGTAGAACACGCCGCGACTCTTCTCGGTAAGACCGGAGACGGCCCGCAGCTCCTGCAGCATCGGCTCCAGCCTGTCAAGCGCTTCGCCACCGGCATGTTTCATGCAAGGTCCCGGCTTGTACCGAGTGGCAGGGCCAGCAGGCTGACCGTCTTGTTGCCTCCGTCGGTGTCTTGCTGACCGACTTCGCGAAAACCGATCGAGTGGTGGAACAACAACGATGCTTCGTTGCGCGGGCGCACGTTGACCTCGCACAACAGCTGGGCAAACACACCCGTGAACCGATCGACGATGCCGCCATAGAAAGCCCGACCGATCCCGTATCGTCGGAAGGCCGGGTCGACGGCAATCCGGTCGAGATAGACGAAATCGTCGTACTTGCGACTGAACCAGCCGTAGTTCAGGCTGGCGTAGTCGACGCCGGGGGGAAACGTGATGCAGAACCCCGCAAATTGGCCATCTACCTCGGCCGTCAGGGCCAGGGCGGCCATGCCGAGCAATCGTTCGATCTCGGCGGCGTCCAGCTCGTTGAGGGCGGGAACGCTGCCGTTGTTCAGGGCCAGGGCCGCTGGCAGATCCGCCGCGATCGTTTCTCGAATTCTCACCCCTCGAACGGTATTCGACTCGAGGTTTCGTCGTAGCCTTTGGTCGATGATCTTTCACAGGAAGCAGCAAATGGTCCCCGAAAGCGAGGCGTTGCCCGGACGCACCGATCAGAGCATGCTCGTGTCGAAGAACCACTTCGTGAACAGCAATCCTTTGTCCGGTCCTTGGCCGGAAGATTTCGAAGTGGTCGTGTTCGGCATGGGATGTTTCTGGGGGGCCGAGCGCAAGTTCTGGGAGACGCCAGGCGTCTATTCGACGTCTGTGGGGTATGCGGGCGGCTTCACCCCCAACGCCACCTACGAAGAGACGTGCAGTGGCCTCACGGGGCACACCGAGGCCGTGCAGGTCGTCTTCGATCCGTCGAAGGTCAGTTTCGATCAGCTCCTCAAGGTGTTCTGGGAGAACCACGACCCGACGCAGGGCATGCGCCAAGGCAACGACATGGGAACGCAGTACCGCAGCGCGATCTACTACACCTCCGATGAGCAACGCTCCGCGATCGAGAACTCGCTGGCGATGTACCAGCAG
Organism: Ilumatobacteraceae bacterium; assembly: GCA_031373465.1. Taxonomy (GTDB): domain Bacteria; phylum Actinomycetota; class Acidimicrobiia; order Acidimicrobiales; family Ilumatobacteraceae; genus JAENVT01. The sequence goes on from JANMMQ010000340.1 coordinate 5,062, forward strand.
CGGCTCGGTGATGCCGGCTACGGCGAGATCACCACGGAGATCAAGCCACTGACCCATTTCTATTACGCCGAGCCGTACCACCAGCAGTATCTCGCCAAGAACCCCAACGGTTACTGCGGCATCGGCGGAACCGGCGTGTGCTGTCCTATCGGTCTCACCGCGTAGCAGGCGCGGTTTCGATCACCTCTCGCAGGGCTGCCGGCACGTCGTCGAGCGACCGCACCAGCCGCGTCAGCGAACATTCGATCATCAAGTTGACGACCTCGTCGTCGAACCGTCGACGCCAGTCGGTGTGTAAACCGATGATCGGCTTGCCCAGCGCGAAGGCATAGCCGAGCTCCCATGCCGTCCCGTCGTCGGTGGTCAGCCCGTTCAGGCTCGCCACCACGACATCGCATTCGTCGATCCCGCGGCGATCATTCGCAAAGATGTCGGCGACGTTGTGCTCGTCTTTCGGCGGATTGTCGCGATGGGGAAGGAACGTCATGAAGCCGGCTGTGGCGATGGTTTGTTCGACCTGGTCGATCCACCATCGTTCACCTTCGTCGAACAGTGGACCGGCGACGTACGCCTTCTTCGTCTTGGCAGTCACTACTGCTCCTCTTCCTCATCTCGTCCCTCGCCCAGTGGGTCGCCCCAGCCAGTCGCGCGGATTTCATCGCCGTCTTCATCGAGGCGACGACCCTGCCATCGAAGCGACCCGGGTGTGGCGCTGAGACGGGCGATCAGACCTTGCATCGGAGTACCGCCGACATTGACGATGGCGTCGCGCTCGGCGTAGTGCGGATCGACAGCGATGTCGGCCATTGACATCACCGGGCCGATTGCGGCCTCTGCGGAGGTGAAGGCATCCATGACCTCGGCCTGCGTGCGCTGTGCGCACCACGCGGTCATGACCGACTCCAAAGCTTGGCGATTCTCCATTCGTGACGCGAAAGTGGTGAATCGCGGATCGTCGCCGACACCGAGTAGGGCCAGGACGCGGGCAGCCACGGAGTCACTCGATGTCGAAACACCGACCCACTGGCCATCGCTGCAACAGTAGGTCCCGCGCGGCACCGAATACGGCAAGCCGGCACCGAGCCGTTCCTGCATCTGGCCAGTCAATTCGAAGAGGGAGATCAGCGGGCCCATGAGCTGAAAGAGGCTCTCCAACAGGCTGACGTCGACCACCTGCCCGACGCCGCTGTGCAGTGCGACCATCGTCGCAAACGCCGCCACGACCCCGGTGACCTCGTCGGTCAGCGCGATGGCGGGGAGAAGCGGCTGGCCATCGGGCTCGCCGGAGATCGCGGCAAGGCCAGACATCGACTCGGCAATCGTGGCGAACCCCGGCCTATTGCGGTACGGGCCCGTCTGGCCGAAACCCGTGACCCGGGTGATGACCAAGTCGGGGTTGAGCGCGTGCAGGACGTCGGGCCCGAGCCCCAGTCGCTCGAGTGTGCCGGGCCGAAAGTTCTCGATCAGCACATCGGCATCGGCTACGAGACAGCTGAGCACCTCGACGTCATCTGGCGACTTCAAATCGAGTGCGATGTTGCGCTTGTTTCGATTGACGACTTTCCACCACAGCCCTTCGCCGTCGCGCGGGTCTCGCCAGGCCATGTTGCGCAAGCTGTCGCCGCCATCTGGCCGTTCGACCTTGATCACATCGGCACCGAAGTCAGCGAGGTAACGCGCACAGTTGGGCCCGGCGAGAACGGTCGACAGATCGATCACGCGCAACCCGTGCAGAGGACCTGATGGCATCATGTCGACCGTTATCGAAGCACGCTGTAGTCGGACGGCAGCGACCCGCGCCCGGTGAGTGCCGACAGCAGCGTCAGCGGCTCGGCGAGCTCGGCCATCAACCCGACGACCATCGATGAGGTCGCGATGGGAAGCGCCAGGGGCTGACCCGTCGCCCGCTGCAGGTCGAGGTTGTGAATCGCTAGCTCTGCTGCGCGTGACGCGAGGTACTCGATGAACATCATCTGGCCGACCAAGGTCTCGACGACATCGTCGTCGGCCGTAGACGCGACCAGCGCCAGGACGCGTTGCGCGGTAGCCTCGCTCTCCCCGACCGGGTCGGTCAGCCGGGTGCCGGCGTCGCGGCCTCGCTGAGCCACTGCGGAGTGGATGTTCGGATCCGAGAGGATGATGCGGTAGTAGTCGGCAGCATCGGTAATTAACCGATCGACGGTCGGTTCTGCCGCAGCGTACTTCTCGATCGTCGTGAAGGCGCGCAGCGTGTGGGCTGTCAATTCGCGCACCGACCAGACACCGAGGCCGGGAAGCTCCCATTGGTGAGGCTCGACGCGCTCGATCGTGGACAACAGTTCTCTCGCGGCGTCCTCGAACGCTGCCCTCACCGCAGCGCGATGTTGAAGCACCGATCCTCCAAGTTACCCAGCGCGTACTTCTCGTAGTCGATTCCGAAGTCGGCCAACAGATGGCGGCAACGATCGCTCCAGCTCAGGGCTTCGGGAGAAGACATCCGGTGCACGACCTGGGTGATGCCGCCCTCGTACACCCGGTACTCGGCCCAGGTCCCGGGAAAGTCCTTCACGCAGCCGACCTCGATCGACGGAACCCCGCTCGCCATCATCCGCACGCGGTGACGATGGGTATGCCCGGCCGTGTAGGCAATGATTCTCGATCGCCGGCCGGCCACCTCTGCGAGGCCATCGCTGCTGTCGGGATCGAGGCCGAAGTACTCGTTGTGACGTTTGCCCGACATCCACTGCTGGTGGTGACCCATCACCAACACCGGTCGATCGGCGGTTGAGGCCATGTCGTCGAGCCACTGCAACTGCTGCGCAGTGATGGTGCCGGTCGTGTGCTCGGATATCACCGTGTCGAGCAGCGCGATCGCCACGCCAGGAAGCTCGATCCACTCATCGCCGGTGTACACCTGCTGGCCGCGATACGCGTCGTGATTGCCCCGGACCACATGAAGTCGATCGCCGAACTCCCCGCGGTAGTACCTCTCGAACGCGGCGAACTCATCATCTGTTCCGTCGTTGGTGAGGTCGCCCTTGACGATCACTGCGGTGACATCTGCGGCCGCAATCTCGGAGATCGCGGCAGTGTTCATCGTCTCCGGATGCGGACGCTCGCCTGGTGCGACCCGTTGGATCGGACCGCGAGGATCATCGTCGATCCTTCCGCATTCCACCTCGCCGAGGTGAAGATCGTTGACGGTCGCCACCCGGCACAGCAGCTGGCCATCCGGACGAGGCAGCGTTCGGACCTCGTGACTGCCGATGTGGTGGACCGTGTTCGAATCGAGGTCTGTGAGACGAACTGCCGCAGCCACCGGTGCCGCTTGATGCGCCACGATCAGATCATCGGCGACAGTGGTGATGTCCACGCCGTGGAGGGTAGCGGCTGCGTTCTCGGCGTGACCTGCCGACTCGGCGATGTTTAGCGGCGCGGCCGCTCGCGGCGAGTGGGCAACGGAGTGATCCACCAACGGTTGCTGAACCGCCAAGTCGGCTTGCGCACGGCTGCAGACGGCAGCACGACCACAGCCCGCGGCCACATCGCTTCAAGAGCAACAACGATCGCCGCAACCTCCTCATCATCAGCCGCAGGCGAAACCGAGACCTTCACGAGATGCCACCCAATGTCTGTGTCAGCGCATTAACCGAGTGCCGTTTCATGGGCTGACACAAACGCAAAAACGAGCGCCCGACGGGACGTGGGTGCGGTCGGCGAGCGACCGCCAGGGAGCCGCCGACACAGTGCGAGGAGCCAAAGCGAAGCGGAGACCAGTCCCGACCACTCATAGAGGCATGTTGCCGTGTTTGCGGCGGGGCAACTCTTCGCGCTTGGTGCGAAGCATCCGCAATCCGGCAACGATCTTCTGACGAGTTTCGGCTGGGTCGATCACGTCATCGACGTACCCGCGCTCGGCAGCGTTGTACGGGTTGGCGTACTTCTCGGTGTACTCGGCAACCAGTTCGGCGCGGCGCGCTGCAGGATCGGCGGCCTGCTGCAGTTCCCGGCGGTAGACGATCTCCACCGCGCCCTGCGGGCCCATAACGGCGAGCTCGGCGGTGGGCCACGCATACGCCAGGTCTGCTCCGATCGACTTGGAGTTCATCACGACGTAGGCACCTCCGTATGCCTTGCGGGTGATGATCTGGATGCGCGGCACGGTGGCCTCGCAGTACGCGTACAGCAACTTGGCACCGTGGCGAATGATGCCGCCGTACTCCTGATCGACGCCCGGCAGGAACCCCGGCACGTCGACGAAGGTCAACAGTGGGATGTTGAACGCGTCGCAGGTGCGAACGAAGCGAGCTGCCTTCTCGGAGCTCTCGATGTCGAGAACGCCGGCCAACATCAGCGGCTGGTTGCCGACGATGCCGACAGGATGGCCATCGACGCGGCTGAACCCGCAGACGATGCTCTTGGCCCAATGCGGGAAGTATTCGAAGAACTCACCGTTGTCGACCACTTCACGGATCACAGCCTTCATGTCGTACGGCTGATTCGCGCTGGCCGGCAACAGGTCGTTCAGCGCCGGACACAACCGATCGGGGTCGTCGCCGGTGTCGACGCGTGGTGGCTCCTCGAGGTTGTTCGAAGGCAGGAACCCGAGCAGAAAGCGGACGTCTTCGAGACACGACTTCTCATCGGGGGACACGAACGTCGCGACACCGCTCTTCGAAGCGTGGCTCATCGCCCCGCCCAGTTCCTCCAAGGTCACCTCTTCGCCGGTCACGGTCTTGACCACGTCAGGTCCAGTGATGAACATGTGGCTCGACTCGCGGACCATGAAGATGAAGTCGGTCATCGCCGGGCTGTACACGGCTCCACCTGCGCACGGCCCCAGGATGACCGAGATCTGCGGCACGACCCCGCTCGACAGAACGTTTCGGTAGAAGATCCCGCCGTAGCTCGCCAACGAGACGACGCCTTCTTGGATGCGGGCACCAGCGCCGTCGTTGAGGCCGATGACCGGGGCGCCGACCTTGAGCGCGAGGTCCATCATCTTGTGGATCTTCTCGGCAAAGACCTCGCCGAGGGCGCCACCGAAGACGGTGAAGTCCTGGCTGAACACGAACACCTTTCGACCGTCGACCGTGCCCCAACCCGTGATGACACCATCGGTGTACGGCCGCTCCTCGAGTCCCGCGGCGTGAGCTCGATGGCGGGCGAGGAGGTCGAGCTCGTGGAAGCTTCCCGGGTCGAGGAAGACGTCGAGTCGCTCGCGGGCCAGCATCTTGCCCTTCTCGTGCTGGCGTTCGACCGATCGGGGCGAACCGGCATGGTAAGCCTGATCTCGGCGCTGTCGGAGATCTTCGAGCTTGGCGTCCATCGGATTGCTCATTGACGCCCACGCTACTTCGATGACCGGGGCGTGCGTTATGTGAGCTGATAGACGACGGTCACCGAAACCGTGAGATCTTGCGTACCGGTCTGGATCGGAGTGGATGCCCCTGCGCCCATGTCGGCGGATGCCGCTGCCGCGTAGAACTGCGGCACCGGGTTGTTGATCGCCACCTCGCTGATCTGCATAACGCCTCCGACGGAGACACCGGCTGCAGCGGCGTACTCGCCGGCGCGTTTCTTGGCATTGTTGATGGCATCGGCCCTTGCGGCGCCGATCAGCGCCTCGGTGTCGTCTACGTAGAACGACACTCCACCGATCGTGATGTGATCACCGACAGCAGCAGCGGCGGCATCGATCACCGGGCCGGTCTGGTTGATGTCGCGCACGGTCACCGTGACACTGTTGGAAGCCTGGTATCCCGTGACGACATTGGCCGCCGAGCCGTACTGCGGATAGACCGACAGACCCGAGGTGACAATGTCGTCGTCGCTGATGCCGGCGGCCTTCAACGCAGCGATCAACGCAGTCGCGCTGGAGTTGGCCTCGTTCAGCGCCTCGGTCGCCGTGGGCGCGATGGCCTGAACGCCGAGGTTCAGCGACGCCGTGTCGGGCTTGACCTTGATCTTGCCCTCGCCGTTCACCGTGATCGAGCTGACGATCGACCCGGCGACGGGTACCGGCTTTGGTGAGGCAACCGAGGTCTTCGGAGCGTCGCGTCCGATCCAACCCGCCACGCCAACGGCCAACATGCCGACAACTGCACCTCCGACAACTGGACCTATCCAACGTGTGCTCATGGGAGACCTCTCTCTAGGCGCAACTGACTGCTTGTGTCGTTGGACGGTCGTGACGGTGCGTCTGGTTCCCTGGCAAGCTTGAGCCGATGAGGCTGCCGATCACACCACCGCTGTCGCCGATGCTCGCCAAGGCTGCGACCGACATTCCCACAGGCGAGGGCTGGCTCTACGAGCCCAAGTGGGACGGGTTCCGGTGCATCGTCTTTCGCGACGGTGACGAGATCGAACTGGCAAGCCGCAACGAGCGGCCGTTCACCCGCTACTTCCCCGAGCTTGTCGAGCCGCTTCTGGCGTCGCTGCCGAAGCGATGCGTCGTCGACGGCGAGATCGTCGTGCCGTCGACAGACGATCGCGGTCTCGACTTCGATGCTCTGCTGCAACGGATCCATCCGGCCGAGTCACGGGTTCGTCGGTTGGCCGCGGAGACCCCTGCGTCGTTCGTCGCCTTCGACCTTCTCGCACTCGATGACGACTCGTTCTTGGATCGCCCGTTGGCGGAGCGGCACCACACACTGTCCGAGCAACTTGCGTCGGCCGAGCCGCCCATCTATTTGTGCCCATCCACGACGGATGCAGCGGTGGCCAATCGCTGGTTCGAAGAGTTCGAGGGCGCCGGTCTCGACGGCGTCGTGGCGAAGCGGCTCAGTGACCCGTACACACCCGACAAGCGCACGCTCGTCAAGGTCAAGCATCAACGCACCGCGGATTGCGTGATCGCCGGATATCGCATCCACAAAGACGGCAATGGGGTCGGGTCGCTGCTGCTCGGCTTGTACGACGAAAAGGGTGGTCTCAACCATGTCGGAGTGGTCGCCTCGTTCAGCGTCAAGCGACGCGCCGAGTTGCTGGCAGAGCTCGAGCCGCTCACGCACAACGCAGTGGAGAACCATCCGTGGCGTGAATGGGCGGAGTGGGCGGTTCGCGCGGAGGATCCGAGCACTCGGATGCCCGGCGGCGGCAGTCGTTGGAACGCCGGCAAAGACCTCAGCTGGGTCCCGTTGCGGATCGAACGCGTCGCCGAGGTGACGTTCGGTCAGTTGCAGGAAGGTCGCTTCCGGCACGGCTCGCAGTTCCTGCGATGGCGACCCGACCGCCTGCCTGAGTCATGCCGCTACGACCAGCTCGAGGTAGCCGACCCCGTCGCGTTCGCGTCAGTTGTGGCGCGCGGCGCTACGGACCCGACGTAATCGGCGGCGAGTTGCCTGACGGCGCGGTGGTGCCATCAGTGATCAGCACCGTCTTGGATCCGATCGGGGTGTTGCCGAATCGCACCGTGACCGTCCACACTCCCGGCGAGCTGACCGGGATTCCCTGCTCGACCGGCAACACAGCTACGCCGGCAGCAGTCAGAGGAACGTTCAGCGTGACAGCCGGGACCGTCGTTCCCGCGGGCGGGCTGAAGTCGATCGCAAGGCCGGCGATCCCGGTCTTCGGCTTGTCGACCTCGACGCGTACGGCGTTGGGACCGACGACTGCGCTGAACTTCACCGTCACATCGGCAGCGTCGTTCGTGATCTGCAGGCTCGCTGCCAGTCCCTTGGTGGGGCTGGAAGTCGCCGCGACCTTCGGCGGCGCGAGCGACAGCATCCACGCAGTGAGGGCCAGCACGACGATGCCGCACACGGCTTCGATGCCGACAGCACGACGCAGCCGAATGGCTAGCTGACCGGTCATCGCATCGACCCTGGCGACGCGCTCCTTGATGAACTGGCGGGCGGCGACACCGAGAAAGACCATCACCCCGACGGCGATGGATTTCAAGAACAGGACTCGGCCGTGGTTGCTGGTGAAGATCTCACCCCAATCGAGGCGATACATCTGGATGAATCCGGTGAAGATCGTGACCGCCAACGCTGGTGTGGAGATCCGCGCAAATCCTCGAACTGCATGAACGAGATCCTCCTCTCCGGGCCCCGCCAGGACGACTCGAGCGAGAAGGATTAAACCGCCGAGCCACACCGCCATCGCCAAGGCGTGAGCGATGCCGGCGGCATAGCCGAGGAACGCGAGTTGGCCACCGCTGCGGCTGAACCCGAGCGTCGCCACAGCGAGACCCGGGAGGGCCAGCGCGGGCAGTTGCGTGGCGGGGTCGATGACACGTTCGGGTCGCATGACGACCCAGCCGGTGAGGAACACGAAGATGACGCGGGCGAGCGCGGCGATGCCAGGTGTCGTATCGGTGAGGGTGCCCCACGAGGTCGGTGACAGCGAGCTTCCGATCCCTTTGCCGCTGATGCGTGCTGCGACGCACGCCGCGTTGAAGATGGCGAAGGCGAGCGTCAGCAACCAGGCCGAGCGAAGGAACCGCACCGTCAGGATGTACTCGACACCTTCGGGCCACGCCGTTGCGATCAGCACGAACGAGCCGAACAACACGGCGACGCCGAGCGAGATCAGCAGTCGTGAAAGACCAAGCGGTCCACCCGAGCCCGATTCAGGTGTTGGCGTGTCAGCCGCCGACGCAGGCACGACCGGAGCGACCGTCGAGCCCGTTGCCGGCGTCGAGCCGACGACCGGAGTCGTGCCGATCGTGGCCAATGTGGGGGCCGTGTCGTTGGCGATCGTGAACAGGAAGGTCGAGCTTCCGCCACTCTGTCCGTCGGGTTGAGTGACGAGCCATGAGATCGCGCACTCGCCTTTCGGAAGTGCGTTCGGGATGGAGACGCTGAGCGTTTGTCCGTCGACGCCCACCTGCGGCGTGCCGACGGCTATCGGTGCACCGTTGCAGACGACCTCCACGGTGTTGGTGGCCCCCAGTGGGTTGGCGAATGTCAACAACAGTGATGTCGGCGAGGTATCCACGGTCGAGCCGGCCGCCGGTGACGACGAAACCAATGTGTTGTCCGCAGCCTCGACCTGCGTGACAGCTGCCGCACCGGCGACGGCGATGCCGACCAGGGCTGCGAAGCCAAAACGAAGGGCGCGACGGACGGCGCGAGCGGGCGGGGAGGTCCTATTCATGCTGGTAGCTCACGCTAGAGGATGGGCACGAGCGACTCTCGCCACCCCAACCGCGGGAGCCGTATGGCGCACCCCCTGAGTAGGCTCGACGTCAATGGCTACACAGTCGCTCTACCGCCGCTACCGGCCACGCCGGTTCAGCGAGGTTCGCGGCCAGGAGCACGTGGTGCGTGCTCTCCGCAACGCGGTGATCAACCAACGCGAGGGGCAGGCCTATCTGTTCTCGGGCCCGCGTGGCACCGGCAAGACGACATCGGCGCGAATTCTTGCCAAGGTGTTGAACTGCGAACGTCCTGTGGACGGCGAACCGTGCTGTGAGTGCGATTCGTGCCTCGCGGTGGAGCGCGGCACGAGCTACGACGTGCACGAGCTCGACGCCGCCAGCAACAACGGCGTCGATGCGATGCGCGACCTCATCGAGAAGGCCTCGCTCGGCACACCCGGCCGCCACAAGGTGTACATCCTCGACGAGGTGCACATGCTCTCGAAGGCTGCCGAGGCTGCCTTGTTGAAGACGCTCGAGGAGCCGCCGCCGCACGTCGTGTTCGTGCTTGCCACGACCGACCCGCAAAAGGTCAGCGACACCATTCGCAGCCGAGCGCAACACCTGCAGTTCCACCTGCTGCCGATGGATGTTCTCGAGGAGCACATCAGATGGCTGGCAGCTGACGCGGGCATCGATGTCACCGACGCAGCAGTGCAGGCCGTGTTGCAACAGGGCGGCGGGTCGGCACGCGACACCATCTCCGCTCTCGAGCTCGTCGCCGCCAGCGGGGGCGACGCACCCGAGGCAACTCCGCTCGATGAGTTCGTCGAAGCGTTCATCGAGCACGACCCCGGCCGGGCGCTGGCCGTTGTGGCGCACGCGATCATGCAGGGTCGCGATCCTCGGACCCTGACCGAAGAGATCATCCGTCACCTTCGCGATTGCTTCCTGGCCTTGATGGCTCCCGAGTTGGTCCAGTTGTCCGCACAACGCGAAGCCGAGGTGTCGTCGCAGGCTGTCCGCCTCGGAGCCGCATCGATCGTTCGAGCCATGGAACGCCTCGGTGAGATGCTCGTCGAAATGCGTCATGCTCCCGACCCGCGGTTGCTGCTCGAGGTCGCGTTGGTTCAGTTGACCCACGACGCGGCCGGCGCCGACCTGCACAGCCTGATGTCACGGCTCGAGCGGCTCGAACAGTCCGTCGCTTCCGGAACGGCTGCGGCCCCGCCGGCCAAGCCCGTGCCCACCGATCCCAGCACCGGCCGGGCAACGATCGGCGGCCGCGCCCGACGCGACACATCGCCGTCCACCTCCAGCTCACCCACACCCGCTTCCACGACACCCAGTACCCATCCGTCGCAATCGGCCGACAAGTCGGCGACACCCGCGGCCACGGAGGCCGAGTTGGACGACGACCAGATCCCTTCGTTGTTCGAGACCAGGGTGCGCCCCGCGTTGCGTGGGATGACCAAGGCGATCTACATGGGTGCACAGGTCGGCGGCATGTCGGACGGTGCACTTGTCATCAGCTTTGCGGGCGAGCCGCATCGCGTGCGCGCCGAGGAATATCGACTCGAGGTGGAGCGCGCCCTGGCCGCAGCAGCAGGTCGGGCCATCCCACTTTCGCTGGTGGTCGATCACGCGACACACGACGACAACAACGTCGTGCACCTGAAGCGGATCGAGCCTGCGCAAGCTGACGAAGACGTCGATACTGCCGATCTCGTCGACGTCCCGCCCGACGCCATCATCTCCCCGATCGATCGGCTGACGCAGGCGTTCCCCGGCTCCGAGATCATCGACGAGCGCACCTGATGGCGGCCGTCTACACCCAACCGGTGCAAGCCCTCATCGACGAGCTCGGCCGCCTTCCCGGCATCGGCCCGAAGTCGGCCCAACGCATCGCGTTCCATCTCCTCAAACTTCCTGCCGAAGATGTCGGCCGCCTGGCCAATTCCATCACTGATGCGAAAGAACGCGTGCGGTTCTGCGTGCGTTGTTGGAACTTCGCCGACGGCGACCTGTGTCCCATCTGTCTCGACGACCGGCGTGACGCGACGACTCTGTGTGTCGTCGAAGAATCGCGCGACATCGTGTCGATCGAGAAGACCGGCGAGTTCCGGGGTCGCTATCACGTGCTGCTCGGCGCCATGAGCCCGCTCGACGGCATCGGGCCCGAACAGTTGAAGATGAAAGAACTGTTCGCCCGCCTCGAGCCCGAGGGCGTGCAGGAAGTGATCGTCTGCACCAACCCGAACACCGAGGGAGAAGTGACGGCGTTGTATCTGGCACGGATGTTGCGTCCGTTCGGGATCCGGGTGACGCGGATTGCCAGTGGCCTGCCGGTCGGTGGCGACCTGGAGTACGCCGACGAATTGACGCTTGGACGGGCACTCGAGGGCCGTCGCGAACTGACCGCATGAGTGCCGGCCGCTGAACTGCGGCGCTGACAACCGAGCTGGTCGGAAAAATAGGCTGGGGTACCACTCCTGGACCTGGTAGCGGGCGGACGGGCCAGCTCCAGAGGCGGTACCCCAGAACTTACGTCGGCAACGGGACGGTGTCGCTGACGCCTATGTGACGGTTAGATTACGGTGAAACGGCCCGGATGTCAAGCAATATCTACGAATAGTGCTCGGCC
>JANMMQ010000474.1:0-4623 GCA_031373465.1 Ilumatobacteraceae bacterium
GGGCCGGGATTCCGGGCATCTGCGGTGGCATCGTTCCGGCGAGCATGGTCTCGGGTGTGCCGTCGAGCGTGAAACCGTCGTATGTGGTGCCATCGTCCATCGGCGCAGAGAGGATCTTCAGACCCAACACCTTTTCGTAGAAGTCGGCGGTGCGATCATTCGGCGGGGCGACCAGCTCGGACCAGGTGAATGCGCCGGGCTCGTTGACTCGGTCCGCGCCGATGTTGGTCGACGGCGTCCACAACATCAGGAATGCCCCAGCGGGATCCGTGATAACCGCCATCCGACCCGCGTCCATCACGTCGAACGGAGGCACATGCACTGAGCCGCCTGCGCCTTCGACCAACGCGGCACTTGCATCGACGTCGGTGACGGTGACGTACATCTGCCAGTGGGGCGGTACACCGGCGGCAGCCTGCTCTGGCTGTTGCGTAGAAATGGCAGCAACGTTGTCGCCCTTGATCTTGGCCATGGAATAGAAGACGTTGTCGCCCACGGGAAGATCGTCGAACGACCAGCCGAAGAGGTCCCCGTAGAACGACTTCGCTGCCGCTTGATCACTGGTGGCAAGGTCTACCCAAGACGGTGTGCCGGGTTTGTAGCTGTCTCGCTTGGCCATGGTGGTTTCTTCCCTCGGTGGACGACTAGGAGCGTACAACAGCCCGACGGACGCAGTTTGTGGGCGCTAGTTTCACCTCGTTCGGCGATCGCGAGGGAGCCATGGTGGCCAAGTTGACGTGGAAAGTGCGACCCGTGGCGGCCGATGAGTTCGAACCGTGGACCCGGCTGTTTCGGGGTTACGCCGACTTCTATCAATGGCCGACCAGCGACGATCACCAGCAACAGATTTGGCGCTGGATACACGAGGATCACAGTGTCGAGGCGCTGGTCGTCGTGCCCGTCGACGAGGATGGAAACGAGACCGGCGATCCGCAGGGGCTCGCCCATCTGCGTGAGTGGGTGCGACCCCTCCGCGGGGTCATCGCCGGGTATCTCGACGATCTCTTCGTGAATCCCGATCTGCGTGGAAATGGCGCGGTCGACGCGCTGTTCGCCGAGATCAATCGGATCGCGCTCGAGCGCGATTGGGCAGTGGTGCGATGGACGACTGCGGACGACAACTACCGGGCCCGCGCTGTGTACGACAAGCTCGCGACCCGCACGACGTGGATCACTTACGACATGACACCGTCTGCCGCCGACGCGACAGCAACATCGGCCGCAGAGTGAACATTTCGGACATCGCGACCGGCAAGGCAGAGCGCGGCTGAGGCGATTATCGCTCCGCCGACGAACAGGGTGAGGGGTCGACCACCGCCAGCAACGGGATGACGGCCGTCGCGGCCGCCAGCGCCACGTTCGACCAGACGAGCACGCGACGTCGCGACCAGCGGTCGACGAAGGTGCCGGCGAACAAGCCGAGCACCGCCGCTGGCAGCAACTCGACCAGGAACACCAAGCCAACGGACAACGTTCCCTGGTTCAGTTCCCGCGCGGCGGTCCAGGGCAACGCGAGTCTCGACACCAACGAACCGACCGTCGACACCCCATCGCCTATCACGAGGATCCGCAACTCGCGGTGCCTCCACGCCGCGCTCAACCGATCACTCATGTCCCGGCGCTCCAGTCTGCGCGATCAGCCCAGCAACCCTTTCTGCATCGGCGCGGGAAAGCGCACGTTGATCCGCACGTCACCGGTCAACTCGCGGAGCCGTACGGCGTACGCGGCGATCGCCTTCAGGTTCTTTGAAGAGACGTCGGCGAGCAACTCGTAGGCAATCTCACCGGACTTGCGTTGCGCCCAGCCCCCGACGACGTGTCCGTCGACCCAGATGGTCGGGCCGGCGTTGCCGTTGACATCGAAGACCGACGCGCCGAACTTGCCGAGGTCGTGGACATACCACGACCGCTCCTTCCAGCCCATCGTCGTGGGATCGAGGGCTGGGAGGAAGGCGACCCATGACGCACCTTCATCATCGGCGACATCATCGCCAAGAACCCAACCGACGCCATTGTCGAGCTCGACCTCGACAGCGCCGATCGCGGCAAGCGACCGCTTCGTCAGCCCGGTCGTCCACCCCGCCCACCATTGCAGGTCGGGGATCGTCGCCGGACCGAAGCGATCGAGGTAGCGACGGGCGACCTCCACTGCAGCGGTGTCGAGGTCGGCACCGGCGATGCCGCCCGGCAGCCATTGCTCGGTCACCGACCATGGGTACTCCGAGGTGTTCCATGAGCCGTTCGGCCGGCCGCGGACAATGGCGCCGTCGAATCCGAGGTTCAGCAGCAGACGTGTATGAGCGCCCTGAGTGTTGACAACGGAGTTGCCCACGGCGAAATGAAGCTTGTCCGTCAGGGCAGGCACCGCCTTGCCGAGTTGTCGTGCTGTTGCCGAACCCATCGACGTCAGCGCGTCGAGCATGTCGCCTCGCGCAGTCTCGGCCCAGGCGGCGCCATCACTGGCGATGCCGCTGTCCTCGACCATCTTCGCCAGCCGCTTCCACTGCGCTGCGGCCAGTGACATGGTGCATGCGGCGTGCGCCAACCGTGCCATCTCGGGGGTCATCACCCACAACGTGCGGCGCATCGCGTGGTGCCGCACCACCGTTCGATCGTCGTACAGCGCTCGTGACACGGCCTCGGGCGAGGGATGTTTCATGCGCGTCATCGTCGACACGTACACGGTCGACGGGTCGGTCGAGTGCAACGCCACGACCGAGTCGGCGATCGCCGAAACGTCGTCGGTTCGTTGCGTCGGCAGCAGAAGATGTCGGTGTGCCAGGCGCGCTCGACGCTGGTCGTCTGTGATCTTGCGTCGTGCTGTCACCATGGGAATGTCGTGCACCAAGGTTGCGCGTCGGCGGCCGACCATGGCACACTACGATCGATGCGTGCCGAAATCATCTCGATTGTCGTAGTACTCATGTAGATGCACGCCCACATACGCGTGCATCTTGGCCACCCATCCGGGGGGCCGTTTGATTTTTCGGGCCAGTTCTGGAACAAGGAGACGACAACATGAAGATCACAGGGGCCCAAGCCCAGATCAAATCCCTCGAGATGGAGGGCGTCGAGGTCATGTTCGGCCTTCCCGGTGGCTGCATCCTGCCTGCCTACGACCCGTTGCTCGACTCGTCGATCCGCCACATCCTGGTGCGCCACGAGCAGGGCGCCGGGCACATGGCCGAGGGGTACGCCCACGTCACCGGGCGGCCAGGTGTCGCCATGGTCACCAGCGGCCCCGCCGCCACCAACATGGTCACCCCCCTCTGCGACGCATACATGGATTCGATCCCGATGGTGTGCATCACGGGTCAGGTGCCCACAACCGCGATCGGCACCGACGCGTTCCAGGAATGCGACACCGTCGGCATCACGCGCAGCGTGACCAAGCACAACGAGTTGGTCATGTCGGCTCAGAACTTGCCGATGGCCGTGCGGCAGGCGTTCCGCGTCGCGACGACGGGCCGGCCCGGCCCGACGCTGATCGACGTTCCGAAAGACGTGCTGCAGAACTCGATGGAGTGGTACTGGCCGACCGACGCAGAGGTCATCGACAGCCTGCCGGGGTATCGCCCCAACATGAAGGGTCACCCGCGGATGATCAAAGAGGCCGCGAAGTTGATCCTCGCAGCGGAGCGGCCGATCCTCTATGTGGGTGGCGGTATCCTCAAGGCGCGCGCCGCCGAGGCGCTGCGGGAGCTGGCTGAGCTGACCGACATCCACGTTGTCACCACGTTGATGGCACGCGGCGCCTTCCCCGACGATCACCGGTTGTGTCTCGGCATGCCCGGCATGCACGGCAACGCAACGGCCATCACCGCATTGCAGCGCAGCGATCTGCTGATCACGCTGGGTGCGCGCTTCGACGACCGCATCACGGGCAAGGTGTCGACGTTCGCCCCCGATGCGAAGGTCATCCATGTCGACATCGACCCGGCCGAGCAGGGCAAGGTTCGACGGCCGGATGTGCCGATCGTCGGTGATTGCCGCCTCGTGATCGAGGAGCTGATCAAAGCCATCTGCGATCTGCGCGAGAGCGGCACGACGCAGGCCGACATCGGCGCCTGGAAGAGTCGCATCAGTGGTTGGCGCGAGCAGTTTCCGCTGGCCTACGAAGCGAGCGAGCCGGGCGAAGCCTTGAAGCCGCAGTTCTGCCTCGAGCAGCTACGCGACAGCGCGCCCGAAGGCACCATCCTCGTCGCCGGCGTGGGTCAGCACCAGATGTGGTCATCGCAGTACTGGAAGTTCAACGAGCCGTACACGTGGGTCAACTCCGGCGGGCTCGGAACCATGGGCTTCTGCGTCCCGGCAGCAATTGGTGCCAAGGTCGGCCGTCCCGATCGCACTGTGTGGGCAATCGACGGTGACGGGTGTTTCCAGATGACCGCTCAAGAGTTGGTCACCGCCAGCGTCGAGCGCATCCCGATCAAGGTCGGCATCTTGAACAACAGCTACCTCGGCATGGTTCGCCAATGGCAAGAGATGTTCTACGACGAGCGCTACAGCGAGGTCTACCTGTCGCCCGAGCTACCCGACTTCGTCAAGTGGGCCGAGGCGATGGGCTGCGTCGGGATTCGAGTGGATTCGCCGGAAGAAGTTCAGCCGGCGATCGACAAGGCC
>JANMMQ010000509.1:0-11981 GCA_031373465.1 Ilumatobacteraceae bacterium
ATCAGCGCCCCGTCGATCTTGGCGAGTGGATTGTCGCCGGGGAAGAAGCCACGCTTGTCGGGGAAGACGTCGAGCGGCGACTGAGCCAACGCTGCCATTCGCAGCACCGCGGCATGACGGGCCTCGACGCCGCCGATGGTCATGATCGTCGATCGCAATCCGGTCGTCGACAGTGCACCTCCTGCGAAGACGTAGGTCTGTGCGGCCGCTTCTTCCAATGCGAGAGCCAACATCACAGCGTCGGCCTCGGTCTTCGCGGCGTCGACCGCCGGCTTCACCAGCGCGTTGTAGACGGCCATGTTCATCTCGGTGATCGCCTTGCCTCCGGCACCGGTGATGACGCCGTTGAGGGCGTCGAGGTGCATCTGGTGGTGACCGGCGAACATGGTCGCAGCAGCAAGGACTGCCGGGGTCGTGATCAGCCCCGCGGCAGTGCCGTAGGTGTCGACAGCGAGCTTCTCCAACGAGGCCGCAGTTCTGGCCAGCACGAGGTCCATGTCGCCTGAATTGGCGGCGGTCGTCGACGGTGCGGCCGTGCCACCCGGGGTGGTGCCTGCTGTGGTGGGCACCGTGCCGGCGCCGGGGGTCGGGCTGTCGGCCTTGTCGCTACCGCAGGCGGCCAGCAGCGCGACACCGAGCATGGAGGCGCCGCCGATCTTGAAGAGGTCTCGGCGGTTCGGTGCAGGAACGCCAAGGAACGACGCCTTCACTTCGGTGCCGACTTGGTCATCTCCGACCAGCCGGGCCAACGCCTCGCGCCACCGTGGCACGACCGCGGTGTTCAAACGATCGACGGCACGGAGTTGGCGTCGGATCTCGTCGTTGTTCAAATCGTTGTTGTTCATTTGGGGGTTCGTCCTTTCGAGGGTGGTGGTGAAATCAGGCTGCGAATACGGCTGGGTCGAGACCCTTGAGCGGATCTGTGCCATCGCCGAGCGAGGCCGACTCGAACGCCCCCGTTGGGAACACAGCTGTGACGTCCTTGCCGAGTGCGAGCCCGAGGACGACTTGATGTTGGGCCTCGATCGGCAGAATCGTGGCCGTCGC
The DNA here is from genome assembly GCA_031373465.1 of Ilumatobacteraceae bacterium. Classification (GTDB taxonomy): domain Bacteria; phylum Actinomycetota; class Acidimicrobiia; order Acidimicrobiales; family Ilumatobacteraceae; genus JAENVT01. The sequence goes on from JANMMQ010000509.1 coordinate 1,048, forward strand.
GGCGGCGTAGGCGGGATCTTGAAGCAACGTCAGTGCTGCGGCGTAGGTGTATGCGGCCTGACCCTCGAGCGTGAACGCGAACTCCAGCGCGCCCATCTCATCCTTGATCGCCTGCAGGGTCGGCGTGACCGCGGCGATCAGCGTCTTGTTCGGCACCGAGACCGCCTTGGCGCCAGCGACCGCACCGAAGGCATCGGCGTGCTGCTGGTGGTGCGTCATGAACAGCTGGGCGACGGGCAGCGTGCCTGAGCTCAGCACGGGCGCTGCCGCGGTGTACGCAGCGACTGCGGCGAGCTCGACGCTCTGTGCGTATCCGGCGATCGTCTGATCGTCGAGCCCGCCCACTGACCGGCGTGAGCGGTAGAGGCTGCGGTGCAACTCCCTGGTCTCATCGGCAAAGGTCTTCATGTTCTGCCGATGGAGGTCATCGACATCGGCCGCGAGAGCCCGGAAATGACGTGTGTTGATGTGCATGGTTCTCCTTGATGGGATTCCCGATTGGGGGGTTTCGAGACTTCGATCAACCGACGGTGACGGTGCCGGTCATGAACGGATGGAACGAGCAGATGTAGGTGAAGGTGCCAGCCGTCCGGAACGCGACGGTGGCCGAGGCTCCCGGCTGGATGGCCCCTGCGTCGAACGACCCGGCCGACGTGGCGGTGTGCGGTTGTTTGTCGTTGTTCGTCCACACCACCGAACCGCCGATGGGCACCTCCACATCAGGCGGCATGAACTTGAAGTCGGCAATGCCGACGGCGGCCTCGTCGGTCGATGCCGGCACAGACGTCGTCGCGGAGAGCGCCGCAGTCACCTGTGGAGTCGACGCGGTGCCGGCGTTGTCGTTGCTCGAACACGCACCGACGACAGGGAGGACCAACGCGAGAAGCACGTATCGATGTCGCATTGCCCGAGGTTCGGAGACACTGTCGAGGTCGGATTGGAAAACTTCCGGAATGCAGGTTTCTTAACGATTTCTCACTCGCTGAGTGCGCTCACAGAGGTTTGGTCACGGACGGGCATGGGAATATACAACGAGTGACAAACCTGCCTCCGCCTGACATCACCGATGTCAGCGATGTTCGACACGCCGACTCCGGTCTCACGACGAGCGAGCCGTACTACTCGGGGGAGCCGGAGGCACTGTTCGGGATCTCGTTCGAAGACGTGTACCGCGCGGAGGAGTTTCTTCTTGTGTTGCGCGGCATGGCCGCGCGCGGCGATCTCAAACTCAGCGATGCCGTCGTCGTCTACAAGGGCGATGACGGCAGCGTGCGTGTTCGTGAGACGACTGACCTGCAGACCTCCGGAACAGCGGTCAAAGGCGCGCTGTGGACGGGCCTCATCGGTCTGCTGATCGCCGGCCCGGTGGGCTGGATCGCGGGGCTCGGGATCGGTGCAGGAGCGGGAGCCATCACGGCAAAGGTCGTCGACATCGGGATCCCCGACGAATGGGTCGATTGGTTCAAAGAGGCTGTTCGACCGCACACGTCCACCGTTGTCGCACTGGCCAGCGAGGTCGATCTCACGAAGTTGTACCAAGAGGCGCAGCGGTTCGCGGGAGCCGAACTTGTGCACACGACACTGCGACCAGGAGCTTCAGCCGATCTCGCCGCCGCCTTGAAGGCACAGACGCGATAGCACGTAAAGTTTGATCACGGCTCGCCGGCGTTGCGTTTCGTCGAGCGCATCGACGCGCTCGGCGACCGTGCCGAACGTGAACGAGGCGGCCGCGGTGAGCCCGGCATATCCCGCGCCCACAACGCAGACGTCGACGTCCAGGCGTTCAGGCATTGAGCCCGCCGACTGCGATCGAGCCACTCGGGTGCCAGACCCGTCCCGCCACACTTCCACCGGCCGCGGAGACCACCCCGCTGATGTCGCCCACCCGAACGGCCACGACGTTCGCGGAACGCACGAACTCCACGTCCGGCCTACGGCCGCGTTCCCCGACAGCCCGCTGCACCCACTCCTCGCGGAACCGCCCGGGTGCATCCTCGATCATCACTAGTGGATCGTCGGGCACGATGAACAGACCTGCCGCTGCGGCTCGATCGATCCGAGGCACTGCACCGTCGGAGTCGAGGTCGACGTGCCATCGAACTTCCCCGTCGGCGATCTCGAAGCGACCGGCAAAGGCTCGCGTGGACGAGTACGGCAACGCGTTGCCCTCGCATCCGGGCAGGGCGATCCTCACGTCGACGAATGCTTCCCCCGCCTGAATCCACCATGCCTCGCACGGTTCGACCGGTTCGCCACCGAGAACTGCGATCGACCTACGCCGCCACGCCCCGACGAACCACGGATCCGCTGCCGAGCTCATCATTCGGCCGGACTGGCATCGTCGAACACGTGACGCAACACGCGGCGGTAGAGGATCGCGTTGCCGTCAGTTCGCACATGCAGGTCAGCACTTCCGTCCTGAACGCCGGTGCCGATCGGCATGCCTGCGCGTCGCAGCGCGGCGGTGATCCACAGGTCCTCCTTCTGCACGATCTCTTCTTGGGCGAGCAGCTCACTGAGCTCTGCCGATTCGGTCTCGGGAACACGGACGAGGAAGAACAAACGCGTGTGCCGATCGTCGATCGGCTGGATGGCTTGGAAGAACGACTGGCGAAGCCCACCGTCGGGCTCCTCACTGCGCAAGAGGACCGTGAACGGAGCGACCAACGTGTACCGCAGCCACCCTTCCGTACCGACGTTGTCCTCGGCCAGCTTGCGCTGAACGGTCGAGAAGCCGAGGTCATGCTGATCGACGGTCTCCTGAACGCCGATCACCGGGTTTCGTGAGCTCAGCGAGCTGTGCAGGAAGGGAAAGTGGCTCGCATCGAGAAGGTTGTCGGTCTGGTAGGCAGCCAGCACTTCCGAAGTGTGCGACGTCGGAGCGAACTCGCCGAGGGAGTTGTCCTCGCCGTCCGGCCACGATGGGATCGAGACCCGCGCAGGCTCGAGCGCAACCCACACGATCCCGTAGCGCTCGCAGACATCGTGCGGCGCGGTGAGACGGGCGCGTGAAGGGATCACCGCGTCAGCACCCAGTGCCGGAATGCACGAAGCCGAGCCGTCCGCCGCGAACCTCCAGCCGTGGAACGCGCAGACCAGCTCCTCGCCGTCCAGCTTGCCGAGGCTCAGCGGTGCGCCGCGATGCGGGCACTCGTCGATGAAGGCTGCGACGGCTCCGTCCCCGTGCCGGAGGAGGACCAGCGGCTGGTCGAGCAGTGTGACCGCCAGCGGTGTGTCGCTGATCTCGTGCGACCACGCGACCGGGTGCCAGAAGGCTCGGAACTCCGGATGAAGGTTGCCCACGAGTACGGTCATCGGCCCGTCACGGTAGTCAGGCTACGTCGCCGAGCCGGATGCCTGCGCTCAGGATTGCGACTGGCGGACGAGCTTGCGGTGCACCGCGTATGCCGCGGCTTCTGCGCGATTGGCGCACCCGGTCTTCTGGAGGATGGAACGCACGTGATTGGCCGCTGTGTGCTGGCTGATGAAGAGCCGCTCGCCGATGTCGCGATTCGAGCAACCCTCGGCGATGAGTCGCAGCACGTCGAGCTCGCGTTCCGACAAGCCGTCGTGCGTCGCCGGAGTCGCGGTCGCATTGATCGTGTCGTGCACCGATGCCGATCGTGGCGCCAACGTGGTCATCCCGAGTGTGATCGCGGTTGTTCGTGCCTGATCGGCCAAGGTCGTTGCGTTGACGGGGTCGTCTCTGTCCAAGGCGAGCAGCGCCCAGTCATGCTGCACGTGGGCTCTCCACACCGGCGACGCGCTGCGATCAGCGAGCTTCATCGCAGATCGAAAGTGCGTGTCGGCTTCGTGAAGCAGCCCGAGCAGATGGGCCAGCCCGCCGCGCAAGCGATCCGCCGGACCAAAACAGATCGTCATGGCCACCATCAGGTTGCGGCCGGCATAGGCATCGAGCTCGCGCAGCAGTTCGACAGCCAGATCACGCTCATCGCAGGCGATGCAGGCCTCGGCGAGAAAGGTGAGACACGCCGGCCACACCGCGTCGCGTGGCACAGCTGCGAATCCATTGGGCGCGAGCGCACGCAGCTCGCGGCGCGACTCGTCGAGCATACCGAGCTCGGCGTAGAGGGCCGTGAGCCCGGGACGCCACATCTGCTGCTCCTCCTGGCTCGTCGACAGGATCCGCATCAGCGGCAGCACCTCGGCGAGTCGGCCCTGCTCGCGACGAATTGCGAACATCTGCAGGCCGTACACGCCGGCATCGAACACGGTGTCGCTCGACTCCCCGACAGCATGCGCCTGGTCAGCGGACTGTTCCGCCTCATCGAACCGGCCGAAGGCCAGCGAGAGCAGGGCTGCATAGACGTGCCCCATGAACTGGAATACGAGGTACCGGCCACGGTCCGACAGCGTTTGATGCTGTTCGAGCACCGTGCTGGCCTCTCGAAGACGACCGAGTTCGACCAGCACCCGAAACATGTTTCCCGTCGCGTAGGCCGCGCTCCAGCTGTCGCCGAGCTGCAGCGCAACATCGCGCAGCTCGGTGCTGGCCTCGAGCATCCGCAGTGGATCCGTGGTCACGATCGTCAGCGCTTGAAGCACTGCGATGAGGGCCTCCGGATCGTCGGTGGCGCGGCCCATCGACAGCGCAACATCACCCGCTGCAATCGCCCCCGCCTGATCGCCGGCCAGGTACAGGCTGCGGCTGAGCGATGCCTGTAACTGAACAGACAGCGGGCCTTGTCGATCCCCGATCAACCTGATGGCCTCGGAGACCATTCTCACAGCGGGACCACCGGGTGCGCCGGGCTGATGCACCGCCTCTTCGTAGCGCAAGGCGGCGCGCGCCGCTTGCTCCGCCCAACCGTTGCGGCGGGCAGCTTCGAACGCTCGATGCTGAGTGTCTTGCGCCTTGAACGCGAGGCCTCGCCGCATCTGCGCCTGTCCGAGGTCGACGAGGACCTCGGTGGTCTCCAGGGATTCCTCGGGCAGCAGTCGCAGAACTGATTCGAAGTGCTCGATTGCCTCGTCGTAGGCGCCGGTGCCTTTCGCTTGCTCGGCGGCGAGGCGGCCATAGCGGATCCCGCGCTCGAGGCCTCCGACAGCTGACGCCGCACCGAAGTGCCTGGCAAGAGCTGCGTACACCGAACGGGCATCGCCTTCATAGATCTGTTCCAACGCCTCGGCGATGCGGAGATGCAACGCGGCGTGCACCGACGGCGACATCACCTCCTCGACGGTGTCGCGAACGAGTGCGTGGATGAACTGGTATGTCAACAGATGGCCGCCGACACTGATCAGAAAGCCGTTGTCCACGAGCTCGTCAAGACCGGCCCCGACCTCATCTGGTGTCATTCCCGAAGCGAGTGTCAAAACCCGTGACTCGACGCGCTGGCCGGCCACCGCAGCGATCTCCAGAGGCCGGCGGGCCCGCCGAGACAGGCGTGCCATCCGGCTGGCCACGACGTCTCTGACCGAGTCGGGGGATCCCACGTCAGCGATGTCGCGCCGCACGACCCATAGGTCGTTGTGTCGAACGACGACGCCGTGGTGGATGAGATGTCGCCATAGCTCACCGAGGAAAAACGCATTGCCTCCACTGCGCTCGGCCGCGGCTGCGGCCAGGACCCGGAGATCGCCATCGAGCTCTTGATCGAGGGCGCCCGCGACGTACTGCTCGACGCCGGCTACATCGAGACCGCCGAGCCGAATGCGGCTGACCGATTCGTTGCGCTGCAGATCGACGAGGCACTCGGCCAGAGGATCCGTGAGATCCGCAGCACCGTCGCGAAAGGTCGCGACGATCATCAACCTTTCTGCCGATCCAGAACGCACCAGGTGACGAAGCAGCTCCAACGTCTGGCGTCCTGCCCAGTGCACATCGTCGAGGAGCACGAACAGCGGCGCCTTTGCCGCGCCAGTGGCCAGCACGCGGTCGACGGCGGAGAACAGCAGGTAGCGCTCCGTTTCGGGATCAGCGGTTGCCGGCCGCGGCAGGCCAGGGAGCAAACGTTCGAGCTGAGGCACCAGGACCAACAGGTCGCCGAGATCGCGATCGCTGATCGCCGGTCGACCGAAGCCCGGAAGGGATCGCAGCAGATGATCCAGGGCGTGGACCCATGGCTGATATGGCAGGGCCAGCTCCTCGTCGCAGGTCCCGAAGAGCACGATGGCGCCGACGCTGTGGCATTGCCGGGCGAACTCGACAGCCAGACGAGTCTTGCCAGCACCAGCCTCGCCGCCGATCAACACGACCTCGCGCCCGCCACCTTCCGTGCGATTCCATGCGTCGGTCAACAACTGCCACTCGGCCTCGCGGCCCACCATCCGCTGCCGCGATGCCGTGCCGAGCGCCGAAGGCAGCGGCACAACGGCCACGTCGCTGCCGACTGGTGCCTCGGGACCAGGGGCCAATGGCTGCCAGTCGACGGTGAAGATCTCCACCGGGTCGGCAAGACCATCGATATCCGCGACTCCGACGTAGGTGTAACTGCCCCCACCGGCCAGCCACCGAACCACGTTGTTGACCAGGATCTGGCCGGGCTGGGCACGGCCGTGCAGATCGACCGCAGCGGCCAGCGGAGCACCTGTGCAGCCATCGTTCGTCCAGACGACATCCCCCGTGACCAGGCCGATGCGAATGGGCAGGCCGGGAAGCCGGCCGCCGAGCGACTGCTGCAGCTCGACGCTGGCGGCAAGCGCGGCCGAGGCGCTGTCGAAGGCGGCCGTGATCGTCGAGCCCTCGTTGGAGACCACCCGGGCAGAGTTGGCCGTGACCACTTCAGCGACCCTGGACACGTGCTCGGCCAGCACGGCGTCAGCGCACATGATTGTCGAAGTAGAGCTGGTCGCGGCGTTCACTGGGCGTCCTCCTAGTCAGATCTGACTACCAACGCCCCACGGAGTCAACGGAATTCCGGTGCGCGAAGGCGAAAGATGGTCATGACAGGCGTTGACGAACTCTTTAGAGTCATCTCGACGACGACGTGAGACCTCCTGCCGGGCCCGGTGGGAGGGTTCACGACACAATCGAAGGACAACGCAATGCCCCTCTTCGTGATCGAACGGAACTTTGCCGAGCAGCTCGACCCCGACGCTCTCGACTACGCCGGAATCCGGCTGGTCAATGACGACTCCGGTGTCCGCTGGGTGTTCTCGTTTCTTTCCGCCGACAAGAAGAAGACGTACTGCCTCTATGAAGCCCCCAACCCGGAGGCGATCATCGAAGCGGCAGCACGTCTGGGGATTCCCGCTGATGTCGTCATCGCCGTCGAGCAGTTCGGGCCTGTTCCCGCCAACTGAAGTCGCCGTCGTAAACCGCTGACCGCCTGACGAGCAGGCACCCTGAGACGGGCGCGCCCCGATTCAGGTCCCTATCAAATGGAGACACAATGACCACCATGACCACAACAACCGATCTTCTGACCGACGAGATGCTCGCCCGGTTCGATGCTCGGGCCGCAACATACGACCGCGAGAACCGCTTCTTCGACGAGGACTGGGACGAGCTGAGAGAGTCGGGGTACCTGCTCGCTGCAGTCCCCACCGAGTTCGGCGGCGTCGGCCTTGGGCTCGACGAGGTGTCGAAGCTGCAGAGCCGCCTGGCCTACTACGCCCCGGCGACCGCAGTTGCCGTCAACATGCACATCTACTGGACCGGCGTCGCCGCCGACCTGCTTCGAGCAGGCGACACCTCGTGTCGGTGGATGCTCGAAAAGGCAGCCAGCGGCGAAGTCTTCGCGGCGATTCACGGCGAGCCCGGCAACGACATCCCGTTGCTGCTGTCCTCGTCGAAGGCCGAGAAGGTGCCCGGAGGCTGGGAGATCACCGGCCACAAGATCTTCGGCAGCCTCTCCCCCGTGTGGACCCTCGCGGGGTTCCACGCGATGGACACCTCAGATCCTGCCAATCCGAAAATCGTGCACGGCTTCCTGCCGCGCTCGACCGCCGGGTACGAGATCGTCGAGACATGGGACACCCTCGGCATGCGTGCGACCCAGAGTCAAGACACCGTCCTCGACCACGCGTTCGTGGCCGACGAGAACATCGTCCTGGTGTGCCCGGCGGGCTTCGCCGGCGCCGGTCTTTTCCAAGTCTCCGTCTTCGCATGGGCACTGATGGGATTCGCGTCGGTCTACCTCGGTGCCGCTCGGAGAGCCTTCGACATCACGATCGACAAAATGCCGAAGCGCACGTCGGTTGCGCTCACGCGCTCGATGGCACATCACCCGGAAGTGCAGCACAACGTGTCGGAGATGCGCATCGGGCTCGACGCCGGAGAGGCACTGCTCGACCGCGTGACCTCGGATTGGGCAACCGGCGTTCCCCACGCTGATTGGCCGGTGCGGCTGGTCGGTGCGCGGCACTTCATCATCAACCAGGCCTACGACATCGTCGACCGCGCCATGGACCTGTCGGGCGGCAGCGCCGTCTTCAAGGGCAACCGCCTCGAGCAGATCTTCCGAGACGTGCGCATGGGCCGCTTCCACCCGGGCAACACCCTGCTGGCGCACGAGTTGGTCGGCAAGCTGTGCTTGGGTCTCAACCCAGACGATCCTCAGCGCTGGGGTTGAGCTGGCACAGCTAAGACAAACCAGGGCGGGTACGAATCTCCTCACTCGGGAGGCTCGTACCCGCCATCTGCGTTGTGCGTTTCGGTTCCGGCGACAGGAGGATTGAAGATGCAGATCAGGTGCAGGTCGCCCGTCGTCGCACGGATGATGTGCTCGTCGTGTTGATCGAGTGCGTAGATCGTGCCTGGACGGATGTCGAACGTCTCCCCTGTCGCCACGTCGACGACCTCTCCCACCCCGGAGACGCAGTAGTTGGTCTCGAGGTGGTGCTTGTAGTGCAGATGACTCTCGGTGCCCTCGATGATGCGGGTCTCGTGCACCGAGTAACCCATGCCGTCATCTCTGACGATCATCCGCTTGCTGTCCCAACCCGGGCCGGCAACATGGCGAGTGGTGTTGGCGATGTCCTGCGAACGAACGATGATCATGAATTCCGAAGCTAGTCATCCACCGGCGTCTGCGAGACATGCTTCGCACATGACTGCAAGGTCGAGCAACGTGGCATCGCCGCCGCGCTGTCCGGTGAGCATCAGCCCGATCGGCTGACGGTCGGCGAAGGCACCCGGCACGCTGACGCTCGGCAGGTCGAGCCTGTTTGCGTGCTCTGTGAGACGCAGGACCTCCGTATTCATCGCGAGGTAACTCTCGTGCGTCTGAACATCCTCGATCCGGGGCGGCAAGATCGCAACAGTTGGAGTGATGACCGCGTCCGCGCCCTCGAGCGCCTCGTCGTAGCGTCGTTTGCAGTCACCGACCTTGCGCAGAGCGGCGACGTAATCGGCCGCAAGGACCTCGGCACCGTGTTGGATGCGCAGGCCGACCCGCGGGTCGTATCGATCGGCGTGTTCGGCGATCAGATCGCGATGCCAATCGTACGCTTCGACAGCGATGACCCAACCCTCGCGAGCGGCAAGGCTGGCTTCGGTCATCATCGGCAACTCGGTCTCGGTGATGGTTGCTCCCGCCGCCTCGAGAACGGCCAGCCATTTGCCGAACCGCTTCAACACCCCCGGATCGGTCTCTCCCGCGTGTATCGCATCGACTGGCACCAGGAGGTGGACATCGCTCATGGATCGCGCCGAGTCCGGGCGCGGCCTATCGATCAGCGCTATATCCACCCGTCGCAGGTCGGCCACGGTCGATGTGATGAAGCCAGGAGCGTCGAAACTTCGAGCCAGCGGAATCATCCCTTCGGCTGGGTATCGGCCCTGCGAGGGCTTGAACCCGGCAACACCACAGAAGGCCGCAGGAATGCGGATCGATCCGCTGGTATCGGAACCCAGCGCTATCTCTGCTGCGCCGAGGGCGACGGCTACGGCTCCGCCCGATGTCGACCCGCCGGCGACGCGCTTTTCGCCCGGTCGAAGCGGTGTCGTCGGCGTTCCGTAGGTGCTGTTGAGCCCCAACGCGCCATACGCGAACTCCGTCATGTTCGTCTGCGCCAGCACGATGGCCCCCGCTGACCGCAAGGCGGTCACCATCGACGAATCGTTGACTGCGGGCGGTGCGTCTGCGAGCACGGAGGAGCCGGCGTGGGTCGTCCACCCGGCAACGTCGAAACAAGCCTTGACAGCGAGAACTTCGCCGGCCAGCGGCAGTGACGGATCGATGGCCGCCGCATCCTGCAATGCATCGGTATCACGCCGCGCCAGGTACGCGGTCGCCATGGCGTCCGCTTCGGCATCGGCGCGCTCGCAGCACCGAAGAACTCGGTCCGTAGGAGTTCTCATCGCGAGGAACCTAACCCGATCCACGTCTGGAGCGGCAGGACCCGTATGCGGTCCTCACACTCCAAACGCTGGGATCAGAAGCGACGGTCGTTGGTTTTCTTCTTCGGCGGCGCCTTGAAGGGAGCCTCGATGAGTACCTCGAACTGGGCGTCGTCGGGCTGCTTCGGCTCGTTCAACTTTTGCAGATACACCTTGAGCGCGGCTCGAGCCGGAGCCACCTGCTCGCCCTTGGCGCCGACGGAGCGGGCAAGAGCATCCTTGGCCTTGGCGACTCGCTCGCGGCGGGTGGCCTTCTCTTCCTCTGATATCACCCGCTTGGGTCCCGCAGGTGCATTGCGGCGGGCTTCGAGTTCTTGGAGCGGGGTGAGTTTGGCGGTGGCCATAGACCGAAATCCTACATCGCGGTCGCTCGGAACCGACACGGGATGACGACGCCGAAACGGCGCGGCTCTCATTCGAAACGACGGACGAAGGAGAGCGCTTGTCGGCCACCTCGCGCCAGCCGTGGTCGATGGTCTGGCAATCACTCTCGGACGGCCGGTCCCAGCCAGACGAGTACGATGCAGCGGATGTTCCTCCGCAACGCGTGGTACGTGGCGGCGTGGGAGCGCGAGGTCAGAGACACCCCGTACGCGACCACCATTCTCGGCGAGAACGTGGCCATCTA
>JANMMQ010000519.1:0-3134 GCA_031373465.1 Ilumatobacteraceae bacterium
GTGTTCGGTCTGCCCGAACTGCACCGTCAGGATCTCAAGGAAGCGACGTTTATAGCGACGCCCGGCTGCCATGTCACGGCCGCGACACTTGCGCTGGCACCTCTTGTCGAAGCCGGAGCCATAGATCCAACCGGCGTCATCGTCAACTCGATCACGGGCGTCAGCGGGGCCGGACGGGCGCTCAAGCACACGTCCATGTTCTGCACGGTCGACGAAGACGTCACGGCGTACGGCCTTCTGGACCATCGGCACACTCCCGAGATCGAACAGGAGACCGGAGCCCAGGTCCTGTTCACACCGCATCTGGCCCCTCTCAGCCGCGGCCTGCTGGCCACGTGCTATGCCAAGCCCAACGGCAAGGTGACGACCGCGTCGTTGCTGGCCACGCTGGCAGGGCGCTACATCGGCGAGCCCTTCGTCGTCGTGCGTCCCGCTTCGCCGTCGACGAAGGCGACGATGGGCAGCAACGACGCCCACGTCACGGCCCGTTTCGACGAGCGAACCAACACCGTCATCTCGATCTGCGCCATCGACAACCTCGCCAAAGGGTCCTCGGGCGGCGCTGTGCAGGCGGCCAATGTCGCGCTCGGCCTCACGGAGACGGCCGGCCTGGCGAGCGTCGGTCTGTACCCATGATTACAACATCCGCGATCGGGACATCGGTGACGGGCACCGGCGCAGCAGACAGGGCTGCAACGCTGGTCGAAGCGTTGCCGTACATCCGTCGATTCGCGGACCAGGTCGTGGTGGTGAAGTACGGAGGCAATGCACTGGCCGGCTCGACGGTCGACGATGCCCTCGCGCTGTTCGCCCAAGACATCGTGCTGATGCGTCAGGTCGGTATGAGGCCCGTGGTCGTGCACGGTGGTGGTCCACAGATCAGTGACCTGATGACGCGGCTCGGAAAGGCCAGTGAGTTCCGCAATGGTCTGCGCGTCACCGATGGCGAAACCATCGACATCGTCCGGATGGTGTTGATCGGTCAGGTGAACCCGCAACTCGTTGCAGCCATCAACGTGCATGGACCCCTGGCGGTCGGCGTCTCCGGCGAGGACGCCGGACTGATCCGCGCCGTGGTCCGCCATGCCGACCTCGGCTTCGTCGGTGATGTCGAGTCGATCAATCCGACGATCCTGAATGCCTTGCTCGACGATGAGTTTATTCCCGTCGTCGCCACCATTGGCACCGATGCCGATGGTCAGGCCTACAACATCAACGCCGACACGGTGGCCGGCGCCATAGCCGAAGCGTTGGGTGCTGAGAAGTTGGTCTACCTCACGGACATCGAAGGGCTCCGTCGCGTCGTCGACGACCCGGCCTCGTTGTTACGCCAAACCACACCGGATGAGCTCGACGCGTTGATGGCCGACGGCACGATCGCCGGCGGCATGATTCCCAAGGTCGAGAGCTGTGTGCAAGCGGTTCGCAGCGGCGTGCGGCGCGCCCACATCCTCGACGGGCGAATTGCGCACGTGTTGTTGCTAGAGATCTTCACCGACGAGGGGATAGGGACCATGGTCCAATGAACGCTCACGCATTCGACACGTCAGCATCGCCGACGGTCTGCCCGTTCATGCCTGTGTTCGGCGCACCACAGGTGATGTTCGTGCGCGGCAGCGGCACCGAGCTTTGGGACAGCAACGGCAAGCGATACCTCGACTTCCTTGGTGGGCTCGCTGTGATAGCGCTTGGTCATTCCAACCCACGCATCACGGAAGTGATCGCTGAGCAGGCCGCCACGCTCATGCACGTCAGCAACCTCTTCGCGACCGACAAGGTCGCGGAAGCTGCGATGAAGCTCGATGCCCTGCTCGGCGAGGCCACCGGCTCGGTGGGCCAGGTGTTCTTCTGCAACAGCGGAGCCGAGGCCAACGAGACGGCATTGAAGCTGGCCCGCAAGTTCGGCGGCCGCGGCAGACACGGCGTCATCAGCGCGTTCGGGAGCTTCCATGGCCGCACCCTGGCTGCATTGGCAGCGACGGGTCAGCCGGCCAAGCACGAACCGTTCTTCCCGATGCCCGACGGGTTTCGGCACGTCGCTTACAACGACATCGCCGCCCTCGAGGCGGCCATCGACACGTCGGTTGCGGCCGTGCTGCTCGAGCCGGTCCAGGGCGAAGGTGGGGTTCTCCCGGCCGACGACCAATACATGCGCGATGTCCGCGCGCTGTGCGATGAGCGCGGTTTGCTGTTCATGCTCGACGAGATTCAGACCGGCTTCGGACGCACCGGCAAATGGTTTGGGTTCCAACACTCCGGCGTCGTACCCGATGTCGTGACGATGGCCAAGGCGATGGGCAATGGCTTCCCCGTCGGTGCCACGTGGGCGAAGCGCGAGGTCGCCGCAGTGTTTCAGCCCGGAGATCACGGGAGTACGTACAGCGGAACCGCGCTGGCCACCGCGGTGGTCAGTGCCGTGATCGACGAGATGCGGCGCGTTGACGCACCGGCCCTGGCGGCCAAGCGCGGCGAGTACTTCAGCGCGAAACTCGGCGCGCTGCCTGGAATCGCCGGCGTGCGTGGACGAGGTCTCCTTCTTGCCGCAGAGTTGGCAGATGGCGGTGATGCCAATGTGGCATATTCACAGCTGCTCGAGCGCGGCTTGGTCACCAACGCGGTGACGCCGACGTCGTTGCGGTTCGCACCACCGCTCACAGTCTCCGAAGATGAGTTGGACGAGGCGGTTTCGATCGTCGCCGAGGTGTTGAAGTGAGGCACCTGCTCGACATCATGGACTTCTCCGCCGATGAATTGGTCAACGCCTTGGAACTCGCCGAGCGCCCTGATCTTCCGCCTGTTCTTGCTGGTCTCGGCGTCGCGCTGATCTTCGAGAAGCCATCGAACCGCACTCGCCAATCGATGGAGATGGCCGTCGTCCAACTGGGTGGCCATCCGATCTACACACGCGGCGAAGAGGTCGGCTTCGACGTCCGCGAGACCGTGGAGGACGTGACTCGGGTGATGGCCGGCTACCACGCGATGTTGGCTGCTCGCGTGTTCGACCACGGTGTCGTGGAACGAATGGCGGCGGTCAGCCCCGTGCCGATCGTCAACATGCTCAGCGATCAGTCACACCCGTTGCAGGCTCTCGCCGACACGCTGACGATGTTGCAGGCGCACGGTCCGTTGACTGG
>JANMMQ010000556.1:0-4720 GCA_031373465.1 Ilumatobacteraceae bacterium
GCCGTGGATCGGACCGCTCGATCGACGAAGTGACGGGGTTTCCCGGCCGGTTCGCTTGGCGATGATCTCCGCGCAGATCGAGATAGCAGTTTCCTCCGGCGTGCGCGCACCGATGTCGAGGCCGATCGGTGACATCAGGCGATCGATCTGCTCGGGCTGATCGACTCCGGCTTCGGCCAGTCGCTGCATCCGCTTCTCGTGGGTCTTGCGGCTGCCCATCACCCCGACGTAACCGACCTTGGTGCCAAGCGCACCCTGAACTGCGGGTACGTCGAACTTCGGGTCATGGGTGAGGATGCACACCGCGTCGCGTTGGGCCAACGTCGCGCCTCGCTCGGCAAACACCGGTCCGGGCCAGGAGACCACAACTTCGTCAGCCATCGGGAACCGGCGGCGAGTGGCGAACACTTCGCGGGCGTCGATGACCGTCACCCGGTAGCCGAGGACCTTGGCAACCTTCGCCAACGCAGCAGTGAAGTCGACCGCTCCGAAGATCCACATCTGCGGCGGTGGCGCCCAGGTCTCGACAAAGATCCTGACCGTCGGCGTGTCGACGAGATCCTCCGGCGTCGTCTGGCCCTCCGGTCCGTAGTTGCGGATGCCGCTGCGCCCAGCTTCCAACTCGGCAAGCGCGTCGCGGGCGACGATCCGGGTCAGCTCGGGGTTCCCGAGATCGCCGACCGGCGGCTCGGAGGTGGTGACCATCAACTTGGCGCCGACGTGCGGACCATCGACGACGGTCGCAAGCGCGACCGGTGTTTGCGATTTGAGCCGGTCGCGGAGGAGGTCGTAGATCGACGTCACGGGGGGCTCGTCTTCACCAGTCGAGTGGCTCGACAAACAATTGGATGGTGCCGCCACACGTCAGCCCGACCGCAAAGGCGTCGTCGTCGCTGTATCCGAACGTGATGATCCGCGGATCGGCTTCGCCGTTGAGGATGGCCAGCGCCTCGCTGACGACGGCGCTTTCGACGCAACCGCCGCTGACCGAACCGGCAACCTCGCCGTCGCTGTTGACGGCCATCGCCGCGCCGGGCTCGCGGGGCCCGGACCCCTCGATGTCGACGACCCGGGCCACCGCGACGGCTTTTCCGGCGGCACGCCAGCGATCGATGTCGTCCAACAGTTCGCGCATCAGGACCTCCTGGTCGAGGCGTGGGAGATCACGCTCGCCAGTTCCTCCATTGCTGCCAGCGAATGACCTTCCACGAAGTGATCAACATACGGCAACGCAGCTGCCATCCCACGTGCCAACGGGGCGTACCCGGGTGTGACTTTCAACGGATTGACCCAGATCAGGTTGTACGCGACGCGCTGCAGCCGGCTCATCTGTTCGCCGAGCACCGCCGGGTCGCCGCGGTCCCAGCCGTCGCTGAGGATGACCACGATGGCGCCCCGGGCAAGACCTCGAATGCCCCATTCGTCGTTGAAGTGGCGAAGGCATTCGCCCAGGCGAGTCCCCCCACTCCAGTCCTGCACACGCTCACTGGCTTGACGCAGCGCCAGGTCGGGATCGCGGCTGTTCAACTCCTTCGTGACCCGGGTCAGGCGAGTACCGAGCGAAAACGCCTCGACGCGTTGTCGACCGGCGACGGCGGCGTGAACGAAGCGCAGCATCGCCCTGGCGTACGGCTCCATCGAGCCGCTGACATCGAGCAGCAGCACGAGTCGGCGCAGGCGATCACCGGGCTCCAGCCAATACCGCCGGATCGGCTCGCCGCCAGCGGCGATCGCACTGCGCAGCGTTGCCCGCAGGTCTGGCCGCGAGCTGCGTTGTGCTTCCCGCAATCTGAACGAGCGACGAGGTGGACCGGCGAACTTCAATCGCGTCATCAACTGTTGAGCCACTTGCAGTTCCTCTTCGTCGTATGCGCCGAAGTCCTTGTTGCGCAGCACCTCGATGGCCGAGAACCGCATTGTCAGCGTCGGATCGTCGTTGGGCGTGCCCGTGCCATCGTCCTGATCCGCGTCGTCCTCGTCATCGGTGGCCAGCGTGATCTTGATCGTCTCTTGCTCTTCCTCGGTGGAGTCCGCAGTGGCGTGCTCCCAGAACACCGAGAAGGCGCGGTCGAACACGGTCAGGTCCTCCGGGTGATGCACGAGCGTGGCTCGTGCGGCCCAGTACACACTGTTGCGATCGGAGATGCCGACCCTGCCGAGGGCTTCGACGAACATCAGCACGTTGCCGATGGGCACGAGCAGTGAAGCGCCGCGCAGCACACGAGCGAAGGTCACAGCCATCCGCTCTGCCGGGGTGGCGTCGAGCCGGGTCGGGCTCAAGGCTGTTGCATGCTCCGCTCGAAGGCTTGTTTCACCATGCTGGCAATGCCGTGCTGGCGAGCGCGTTCTTGGTCCTCGCGGTACTTCAGCACCGTGCCGAGCGTGGATTCGACGGTCGCCTCGTCGAGCTCGGTCACGCCCAACGCACCGAGCGCCTGTGCCCAGTCGATGGTCTCGGCGACGCCCGGCGGCTTGTACATGTTGAGTGCGCGCATGGCCGCGACCGCCGCGGCCACCTGGCGGGCGAGCGGCTCGATGACGTTGGGCACGCGCATGCGCACGATCTTGACCTCACGCTCGAAGTCGGGGTGCTCGACCCAGTGGTACAGACAGCGCCGCTTCAACGCGTCGTGAACGTCGCGGGTGCGGTTCGAGGTCAGCACGACGATCGGCGGACGGGTCGTCGTGAACTTTCCGAGCTCGGGGATCGTGATCTGGTAGTCGGACAGCATCTCCAGCAGGTATGCCTCGAACTCGTCGTCCGCTCGATCGATCTCGTCGATCAACAACACGGGCGGAATGTCGCCGCGGTGATCGATGGCCTTCAGCAACGCCCTCTTGAGCAGGAACCGCTCGTTGTACAACTGCTCCTCGAGGATGTTGGTGCCGACGCCGCGGGCTTCACCGCTGGCCTCGGCCGCACGCAGGTGCAGCAGTTGCCGCGAGTAGTCCCAGTCGTACACGGCTTGCGATGCGTCGATGCCTTCGTAGCACTGCAAGCGGATGAGCTCGCCGCCGGTCCAGCGACTGATCACCTTGGCGACTTCGGTCTTACCGACACCGGCTTCGCCCTCGAGGAGCAGTGGGCGTTTCAGGGCGAGCGCCAGGAACACCGACGTTGCCAGCCCATCGTCGGGCAGATATCCGTGCAGGCTGAGTGCCTGCGAGACATCGGCGGGGCCGGCAGGGTGGACGGTGGGAATGACAGCCATTGCTGGACAGGCTAGAGCCGATGCCATGCTGAGAGCGTGGTGCACCGCTTTGCCGTACACGCTCCGAACGCTGGTCACATCTCCGTCTTCGTAGAGGATCATCACACGATGACGGTCGCAGAGACAGCCCTGCAACGAGAACCGGGCGAGCCCACGTGGGTTGCGCACGCGGAAGCTGACGACGGCGACATCTACTGGTTCGTCGCCGACGGGGTCGGGCCACTGCTCGATCCCGATGCAATGGATGTCATGATGACAGCCGGCGGGCCGCGCAGCGTCGTGCGCACGTCCTGGCCGAAGCAGCCGTCAATCGGCAGGCTGCACGACGATCCGATCGTGTACGAAGTGCATGTCAGGGGCTTCGAAAAGTCGTTCGCCGGTTGCGCGAAACATCTGCCATATCTGGCCGATCTCGGCGTCAACGTCATCGAGCTCATGCCGGTGCATCCGTTCGATTCGTCCGACAACTACTGGGGGTACATGCCCGTGGTGTGGGGCGCCGTCCATCGGCCCTATGCCGAGGGCGACGACGCGCCGGCGGAGCTGGCCGCGCTGGTCGGTGTAGCTCACTCCCATGAGATCGAGGTGTGGCTCGATGTTGTTTTCAATCACACTGGCGAGGGCGACCGGACCAAGCCGCCGCTGTCCCTGCGCGGGTTGGACGATGCCAACGCCTACTTGCATCGGACGGACGGCGAGTACAACGACGACAGCGGAACCGGGAACGTGTCGAATCCCGCCGACCCGAACGTCCAACGTCTGATCCTCACCGCGCTCGGACGATTCGCCGACCTCGGGATCGACGGGTTCCGTTTCGACCTGGCCTCGCTGCTGACCCGCGACGGTGGCGGCCTCGTCGACCGGATCACGGATTGGGCCGACGCGCGCGGTGCGCGATTGATTGCCGAGCCATGGGATCTCGCTGCGTACCAGGTTGGTCAGTGGAAAGAACCATGGCTGCAGTGGAACGACCGCTTCCGCGACGAGATCCGCGGCTTCGTGCGCGGTGAGGGCGGCTTGGTATCCGCGGTGATCGAGCGCGTGCAAGGAAGTCCGGATCTGATCTCCACGGGGTCGAGTGGCACGGTGAACTTCCTGACGGCACACGACGGCCTCACGATGCACGACCTGACCGTCGTGACGAGCGACCACCATCATTCATGGGCCTGCGGCGACGCGTTGCGGATGCAGCAACTGAAGAACTACTTCACGATGCTGTTGTTGTCTGCCGGCATCCCGATGTTCGTGATGGGCGACGAATTCGCGCGCACCCAGGGCGGGCTCGACAATCCGTACAACATCGACAGCGAGGTCACCTGGGTCGATTGGAGCCGGCTCGTCACTTGGGCCGAGTTGCATGCGTATGTCCGCGAACTGCTGAACCTGCGCCGAACGCATCGGCCGAGCGGTTTCAGGTTCTACGGTCCGCAGTCACCACCCGACACCGGTGAGGAATCCCGTTCGTTGGCGTGGGTCTCCGGCGGCCTCTACGTGATGAGCAACGCCTC
>JANMMQ010000020.1:0-8718 GCA_031373465.1 Ilumatobacteraceae bacterium
GGCAGGCGTGTCGGCGATGCCGGCATCCTGCCAACGCAGCAGGGCCTGACCACGGAGCCGAACCCGTTCCGACTGCGGGGGCATCAGCTTGAACCCGTCGTTGTCCGTCGGCGCTCGCCACACTGCGGGCTCGACCGGGAGCACGAAAAGTTCGTCGATCGCCGAGTCGCACCGAGCTGATGCCTTGGCACGTGTCGTCCGACTGGGTCGAGCGGCGCCTGCACGCGCGGGGCGCAACTCCACCTGGTCCCAGGAGACGAGATGCCCCTTGGGGGCGAACCACGTGTCATTCCGCGTGCGCCACCTGACGCTTAGGTGGGCCTCACCACCACCGGCCTCACCAACGGCAGGTGGCACTTGACACGGAACCGGGATCTTCACCGACTCACCGGGACCGAGCTTGGGAACCCTCAGTCGACCGTGTTTCACCACCGCGCCGTCGAGCAACAGCTCCCACGAGGCAACCAGGTCGTCGACGGTGGTGAACGATCGGCGGTTGGTGATCCGCAACGATCGCGATCGTGGGCCGCCCTCCAACGAAAGTGTGACCGGGCGATACACCCAGGCCACCTCGCGCATCGCGGGGTGCGGCTCGAGATCGGCCGACATCAGCCCGTCGGCAACGAAGTTTCCATCGTTCGGAGTGTCACCGAAATCGCCGCCAAAAGCGAGCCGTGTGCTGCCGTCGGGCAGTCGCTGACGCAGGCCGTGATCCTTCCACTCCCAGATGAATCCGCCCTGTAAGCCGGGCGTGGTCGTGATCGTTTTCCAGTAGTCGGCAAGCGAGCCGTTGGAGTTCCCCATCGCATGGCTGTACTCACACATGATCAACGCGCGCTGCCCTACGCCGTCCGCGCCGTACTGGCGGATGGCCTCGATCTCGGGATACATCGGGCACGTGATGTCACTGCCGTGCAACCCTCCACCCACCCAGTTGTCCATCGACCTGGCCGGATGCGTGCCGTCGCCGTGCATCACACCGCCCTCGTAGTGCAACGGCCGGCTCGGATCGACGCGCCGGACCCATCCGGCGGCGGCATCATGGTTCGATCCGTAACCGCTCTCGTTGCCGAGGCTCCAGAGGATGATCGAGGGATGGTTCCGATCGCGCTCCACCATTCGAGCAACTCGTTCGAGGAAGGCCGGGCGATAGCGCGAGTCGTCGCAGATGCTGACGTTGTACGCGTGACTCTCGATGTTGGCTTCGTCGATGACGTACATCCCCAACTCGTCACACAGGTCGTACAGAACGCTGTCGTTGGGATAGTGGCAGGTCCGCACGGCCGTGATGTTGTGGGCGCGCATCGCCTGCAGATCGCTGCGGATGTCGTCGGCGGTCACAGCCTTGCCGCGGTCGGGATGGTGGTCGTGGCGGTTGACCCCGAAGATCCAGATCGGCCGGCTGTTGACCAGGAGTTGGCGATCGACGACCTCGACCCTGCGCAGGCCGACACGATGGATCGAGGTCTCGACGAGAGATCCGCTGGGATTCATCAGTTCACAGGTGACTTCGTAGAGGTTCGGTGCCTCCGCCGACCAAGGCGCCGCCGCCGGCACCGACCACTGCGCGCTGATCGTGTGACCCGTGAAGATGTACGGCACGGCGAATTCGTGAGGCACCGGCCCGACCTGGGTCTTGCCCACCTGGCGACCTTTGGGGTTGCGCACCGTGGTGCGAACGGTCCATCCCGGGTGCACCTGGTTGACGAAACCGGTCTCGATCGTGACGTTGAGACTGCCATCGCCCGTCGCCGGATCGAAATCGCTCTGGCAGCGCACGTCGGCGATGTGCACCAGCGTGCGCGATTCGATGTGCACCGAACGGTGAAGACCAGCCATCCACCACTGGTCCTGATCCTCGATGTAGCTGTCGGCGCTGTAACGGATCACCACGATCGCGACGTCGTTGGACTTGCCGCTGACCACGTTCTTCGTCACGTCGTACTCGCTCGGCAGCCGGCTGTCGGTGCCGTACCCGACGAACGCACCGTTGATGTAGACGGCGTGGACGCTCTCGGCCCCACCGACGTGCAACACGACCTGCGTGCCGTTCCATGATCGGGGCGCGTCGAACGTGGTGCGGTATACGCCCGTCGTGACTCGCGGCGGCAGGGTGGGCGGCGGGCCCGGGAACGGCATCTGCACGTTGGTGTAGTGCGGATGGTCGCCGGTGTCCTGCATCGTCCAGCTGCCCGGCACAGTGATCGTCGTGGCCGAAGCCTCGCCCGAGATCGCCGATTCCGGCACGACATCGGGATGATCGAACAGCGCGAATGACCATTCACCGTCGAGCGACGTGCGATCGGCACGATCCAACGGCACGTGCATGGGCATGCGCCCGATAGCAGTGACGGTCGGGTCGGTCCATGGTCGAAACTCGCCGATGACGGGAAGCATCAGCCTTTGCTGGCCCCGAGGGTCAGGCCACTGATGAAGTGGCGTTGCAGGGCGAGGTAGACGGCCAGAGTCGGTACGGCGATGATCATCGATGCAGCCGCAATGAGGTTGTCGTTGAGGAAGAACTGGCCGCCGAGGTTTGCGATCGAGGACGTGATCGGTCGCTCGGCGCCCTGGTTCAGCAGCACCACACCCCAGAAGAAGTCGTTGTAGAGCCAGGTGAACTCGAGTGTGGCGAGCGCAGCGAGGGCGGGCCGGCACAGGGGCATGATGATTTGGAAGAACTGGCGAACGACGCTGGCCCCGTCGACCATGGCGGCCTCACCCAACTCCTTCGGGATCGTCTTCATGTAGTTGCTGAGCACGAAGGTGCAGAAGCCGGTCTGGAACGCGACGTGGATGATGATCACCGCGATCTTCGTGCCCAGCAGATCGCCGGTGTTGGTGTCGCTCAAGAAGTCGGGCCACGGCATGGCTTTGAACATCTGGAACAAGGGCTGGAAGATCACTTGGGCCGGCAACAAGTTTCCTGCGGTGAAGATCAGCAGCAGCGTCACGTTGAAGCGCCATGAGAACCGGCTGACTGCGAAGGCCATTGCGCTGGAGAAGGCGAGGATCAGGATGAGTGACGGAATCACGATGAACATCGTGTTGCCGAAGGCACGCGACATGCCGCCCTCCGTCCAGGCGTCTTTGTAGTTCTGGATCGTGAAGCTCTTCGGCAAGGAGAAGAGGCCGAGCTTCTGAGTCTCTCCGTACGGCCGGAGCGACGCGTAGATCGCCCCGCCCACGGGTACCAGCCACAGCAGTGCCATCGCCGTCAGAAAGACGTATAGGCCGATTCGCCAGAGCTTGGCTCGGCGGGGCTGGCGTTTGACGACCGTCAGGTGCGCGCTCATGCCTCGTTCTCCCGATAGTTGTTGACCAGATACCAGATGATGAATACCAGGCACAGCAGCAGCAACACCACGCCGTAGGTCGAACCGAGACCCACTTGCCCGCCGCCCTCGCCGACGAGGTTGTCGCGAACCAGGATGCCGAGCACCTGCGTTCCCGGTGGTTTCTTCAGTGCGAAGATGATGTCGAAGGCCCGTAGCGCCTCGATCACCGTGATGACGAAGACGACGACGTTGATCGGTTTCATCACGGGGAAGACCACGCGGCGGAAGGCCTGCCATTCGTTGCAGCCGTCGATGGCGGCTGCTTCGCGAAGCGACGGGTCGACGCTCTTGAGGCCGGCCAGGTACAGCACCATGACGTAACCGATGTGTCGCCAGGCGATGGCTATCAGCAACGCGGCAAAGTTCTTCGACAGCCCGAGCGGTGCATCGAGACCGGGGATGTGGAAGGTGAAGATCTTCTCGGCGTTGCCGACCCAATCGATCTGGTCACCCTGCGCGGTGCGCCCCAAGATGACGTTGAACAGGCCCTGCCTCGGCGACCACATCACGCCTTTCCAAATGAAGCCGACGACGGCGAGCGATAACACGACAGGCATGTAATAGATGCTCTGGTAGATCGGTGAGCCGCGGATGTTCTTGTCGAGCAGATAGGCGAACAGCACACCGATCGCGCTACAGACGGACAGGAAGACCAACAGGATGATGTTGTTGAAGAACGCCGGGAAGAACTTGCCATCGAAGACGGTGAACACCGCCCAGTAGTTCTTGAATCCGATGAGCTTCCAGGTACCGAGCTTCAGCCCATCCCATTTGGTGAACGACAGCAACACGGTGCTGATCGCGGGCACCCACACGAACATGATGTGGACGGCCGTGGGGACGCCGACGAAGAGGCCGAGAGCGATCTTGTCGCGCCGCGACAGTTGTGAGTACCGGCGACGGCGCCCCTTTCGAGGCGCCGTCGTGACTTCCGTTGACACGGTCGCAGCCTAATCAGCTGAGATAGGTCGACTTCTGGGCCTCGATGTCAGCCAGGATCGAGTCGATCTGGGTCGGATCGGCGTGGAAGTTTGCGAATGCATCACCGATGACGTTGGACACGAAGTCGGGGCTCGTGTCGCGGTCGAGGAACTGCGACACGAACTTCGCCGACCCGACCAACTCTGCTGACTTGGTCTGGATCTTGTTGAATGCGGACGTGTCGGCCTTGGTGTTGGCCGGCACCGAGCTCGGGTTGACCGCGAGATACGCATCGATGTACTTCGCCGAGCCGATCCCGGTCAGCAGCGCCTTGGCGCCGTCGGCGTTCTTCGGACTCGCGGCCATCAGATATCCGTCGATCGGCGCATCGATGGCCGTCGCACCGATCGCACTGTCGAACTCGGGATAGTTGAAGAAGTCGAGGTCGTCGAGATACGCCGGATCCGTCGAGTTGCTCGATACGAACGTGCCGAGGAAGAACATCCCGGCCTCTTTGTTCTCGAGTGCCGTCGCTGCCTCTTGCCACGTGCGTCCATTCGGGTTCTCCTGATGGAACGGCAGTAGTTCCGACCAAGTCGTGAAGACGTTCTTGACCTCGGGCCCCGTCCAATCCTCCTTGCCGGCGAGCAGGTCGACGTGGAACTGGTAGCCGTTGAGACGCAGGTTCAAGATGTCGAACGTGCCCTGCACCGGCCACTTGCCATCGTTGGCATACGCGAAGGGAACGAGGCCGTCGTCCTTCATCTTCTGCGCCAGTGCCAGCAGCTCGGCCTTGTTCGTCGGGATCGTGTAGCCCTTGTCGGCGAACAGGCTCTTGCGATAGTGGACTGCCCAGGGGTAGTAGCTGGTCGGCACAAGGTACTGCTTGCCGTCGTTGCCGGTCGATGCGGCCTTGAAGCTCTCCGAGAAGTCGGGCAGGTCGTTCCAGACATCAGAGATGTCGCCGGTGAGGCCCTTGTCGGCGAAGAAGCGCATGCGATAGCCCGAGAACCATGTGAAGACATCGTCGGGCTGTTGCAGATAGGCCGTGATGTTGTCCTGGAAGCTGTTGTGGTCGACGAAGTTGCCGGTGTAGGGCACACCTGTCGCGTCGAGGCCGGCGACGAACGCGTCCTTGTTCTTGCCGGTTGCCTCGTATACACCAACCGTCACGGCGTCGCCGCCCGCGGCGGGCGCAGTGGATCCAGCCGCTGCGGTCGTAGCTGCAGGGGCCGTGGTGCCGCCGGAAGCGGTGGTGCCGCCGGAAGCGGTGGTGCCGCCTGATGCAGCGGTGTCGGTCGTGGCCGCCTTCTTGTCATCGCCGCACGCGGCCAACAGGCCGGCACCGACGAGCCCCGCGGCGCTGGCGAGCAGCGTGCGGCGCGAGACGATCTTGAACCCCACGTCACGTGGATTTGGTGAAAATTCGTAGCCTTCGGACACTGCTCCCCCTCGTGGATGACTCTCGGATGTGAACGTTGGTGTCCGGACCCAAGTGCCGGACGAACAGTGGAGAAGATGTCACGCGCGACCGTCCGATGTCAAGGCTTATGTTCGGATTTCGCACAGAAAATGTGTGAAACATCTCGAATCGGGGAGATCTGGACAGCATGCAGTCAAATTCCTGTTCGATACTGTTGACTTTCCCGACAACATTGGGCAGGCTACCGACCATGGTCCAGGGTCCCATCGACGCGGTCTCGGCGCGTGTACTGGCACGCCAGCGCCACGAAGTCATCGTCGCTGAAGTGCGCCGCCGCGGCGCCGTGCGTGTCAGCGAACTGGCGACGTTGCTGGCGGTCAGCGACATGACGGTCCGCCGCGACCTCGACTTGTTGGACGAGGCGGGACTGCTGCTGAAGGTTCACGGAGGGGCGACCTTGCGCGACGAACGCACGACCGACGAGCCCGGTTTCGAGGCCAAATCGCTGCGCAACATGGGCGAGAAACACGCCATCGCGATGGCAGGAGCCGCCACCGTGCGACCGGGCGGCGCCATCGGTATCACCGCCGGAACCACCACGTGGCAACTGGCGTACCACATCGTCGACATCGCCGACCTCACAGTCGTGACCAACTCGGTGCGCGTCGCCGAGGTGCTTCACCAATCGCAGCGCCCCGACCGCACGGTCGTGCTCACGGGTGGCATCCGCACTCCCTCCGACGCGTTGGTCGGTCCGGTCGCAACCGGGACCTTGCAGTCGCTGCACCTCGATGCCGTCTACATGGGCGTGCATGGCATCACCGAGCGAGCCGGTTTCAGTACCCCGAACCTCATGGAAGCCGAGACCAACCGCTCGTTCGTCGCAGCAACCGAGAGGCTGATCGTGCTCGCCGATCACACGAAGTGGAACGTCACCGGGCTCAGCAGCATCGCTCCGCTCGCGCAGGCCGAGACGCTGATCACCGACACGGGAATCCCTGCGGCGGCCAAGACGATTCTTGGCGAGCACATCGCTCACGTCGTCGCCGCAGATCCGTTGTTCCTTGACAATGATGAAACCATGACGGAACTCAGAAGGAGGGTGTAGTGGCGACCGTGACGTTCACGAAAGCCAGCAGGAGCTACCCGGGCTCGACCCATCCAGCGGTCGATTCGCTGGATCTCGAAATAGCCGATGGTGAGTTCCTCGTGCTGGTCGGCCCGTCGGGTTGCGGCAAGTCGACGACCTTGCGAATGCTCGCCGGCCTCGAACCCGTCGACAGCGGCGAGGTGTACATCGGCGACACCGACGTGACCATGCTGCCACCGCGCGATCGTGACATCGCCATGGTTTTCCAGAGCTACGCGTTGTACCCGCACATGACGGTTGCCGAGAACATCGGGTTCCACCTGAAGATCAAGCGGATACCCAAACCCGAGATCGACCAGCGCGTGCGCGAGGCCGCACGCCTTCTCGATCTCGATGACTACCTCGATCGCAAACCGGCGAAGTTGTCCGGTGGCCAACGGCAACGCGTTGCCATGGGTCGAGCCATCGTCCGCGAGCCGCAGGTGTTCTTGATGGACGAGCCGTTGTCGAACCTCGATGCCAAGCTTCGTGTGCAGACGCGCACGCAGATCGCTGCCCTTCAGCGACGCCTCGGCGTCACCACGGTGTATGTCACTCACGATCAGGTCGAAGCGATGACCATGGGCGACCGTGTCGCTGTCCTGAAGGACGGGATCTTGCAGCAGTGCGCGACACCCAGGGATCTGTTCATCCGTCCTGCCAACACGTTCGTCGCAGGCTTCATCGGCTCACCGGCGATGAACATGCTGCAATGCACGGCGACGGCCGACGGTCTTGCCTACGGCAACCTCGACCTTCCGCTGGCTCCCGCACAACGATCCGGGCTGACGACCGATCAAGTCACCATCGGTGTGCGGCCGGAGGCAATGCACATCGGCGACACGGGTCTCGAAGCAACGATCGTCGCGGTCGAAGAGCTCGGCTCGGACTCATTCGTCTACTGCATACCGAACGGTCGACCCGACGTGTCGCTGGTCTCGAGAACCCATGGGCTCAACACGTCGGAAGCCGGCACCGTCGTGCATCTCATGCCCGACGTCGCGGCGATGCACGTGTTCGACACCGCTTCCGGTGCACGGCTCGAGGTCTGATTCGTGACTGTCTTCGCCGACCAGCGGATCGACCCGTATCTGGGCACGGTCGTGCACGTCGTCGGGGCGCGGCAAGCCCGTCCCAACCTGCCGTCGACCGGCTGCCCGTTCTGCGTCGGCGGCCTCGAGGCACCCGACCCGTACGAGGTGCACTGGTTCCCCAACCGATGGCCGGCCATGCAAGGCAACCGCTGCGAGGTGGTTCTGTACACGCCCCATCACGACGCGACTCTTTCGTCGCTCGGCGTCGAAGGTGTGCGCAAGGTCATCGACGTGTGGGCGGATCGAACCACCGCCCTCGGACTACGCGACGACGTCGACTTCGTTCTCGTGTTCGAGAACCGCGGCGCCCAGGTCGGCGCGACCATCGCCCATCCGCACGGTCAGATCTATGCCTACGACCATGTTCCGCAGCGACCGGCCTCACTGCTGAACGCCGGGTGGAAGCCGGAGGCCGACTGCGGTGACAGGTTCGTCGCGCGGTCGTCGGCCACCGACGGAGACCTCTGTGCCAGTTGGACCGCGTGCGTTCCCGAAGCATCGACGTTCCCGATCGCCCTCACCTTGTCACCCGACGAGCAGGTGCCGGACCTTCCGTCACTCGGCGATGCCGGGCGTGATGCGTTGGCCGCGATGCTGGTCGACATCCTCGACCGCTTGGACCGGCTCTACGACCAGCCGCTGCCCTACATGATGTGGTTGAACCAACGACCCACCGACGGCCAGGACTGGCCGCAATCGTGGTTCAACGTCGAGATCGTCTCCCCGTGGCGCAGTGCCGGCGTCGCTCGGTTCATCGCCGCTGCCGAGGTGGCCTGCGACGAGTTCTTCAATCCAGTGATTCCCGAAGATCTG
>JANMMQ010000035.1:0-4380 GCA_031373465.1 Ilumatobacteraceae bacterium
CTGTTCATGCGTTCTTCGGCGAGCGGCTGGCCGAACGTGCCGGCGAGATCGGCGACCTGTACGAACGCCCGCAGCAGTTCATCGAAGCGTCGGTGTTCAAACAACTCCCGCACCCCTTTCCGTTCACCTCGCGATCGCGCGTCCGAGCCGACGGACGAGCGATCGCCGCGATCATCGATGCCGAGATCACCCAACGGCGATCCCACCCAACGGGCGACCCGTTCGACGTCCTCGAGGCGATCGTGATCGATGGCTCGTTGTCCGATGCCGAGATCCGCGATCAGGTCAGAACCCTGATCGGCGCCGGGTACGACACCACGGCGTCTGCGCTCGCGTGGATTGTGTGGTGTGCAGCCCTGTCCCCTGACGCCTGGCTACGGCTGAGGGCAGAAGCCGACGCCGTTCTCGGACCGATCGGCGCAGCAGTCGCCGAACCTGATCACACCACCCTGGCCGGTCTCGAGTACGCACAGCGTGTGGTTCACGAGTCGCTGCGGCTTCACCCCGCCGGCCTCGTCGGCGCCCGTGTGGCTGCCATCGATGTCCGCCTTGGCGGGTATCTGATCCGGAAGGGAACGCTGATCGTGTGGTCACCACACCTCGCCGGACGCGATCCAGGCTCTTGGACCGACCCGTTGCGCTTCGATCCCGACCGGTTCGCCGACATGACTCCGGAGCAGAGGGCGGTCACCGACCAGGCCTGGGTGCCTTTCGGACGTGGCCCCCACATGTGCATCGGGTTCGCTCTCGCCCAGATGGAGCTCACCCTCGTCATCGCCCGCCTCGCGCAACGACTCGATCTCACGCCGACCAGCACCGCGATGCCGCACCCGGTCGGCATGGTTGTCAACCGGCCAACGGGCGGCGCACCATTCCGGGTCTCAGCCCGTGGCGCGACCTGAGTCACATGATGTCCCTCCAAACACAGTCACATCCGCAAGATCGCCGACGCTGCCGAGGCCAAGATCACAATCGAACGGACCTGATCCACATCGACCTCGCCCATATCGCCGGATCTTGGTGAGCTCAGTTGCGACTTGCACGTTCTGTTGCTGCAAGAGGCGAGCGCTCTGTGCTCGCACTCGGAACCCTGTTCTACGATCATCCGATGAGCGCAGCGATCCCCAGAGTAACGCTCGATGACGGCAAGGTCCGGGTCACGACTTGGATGTTCGGCGCCGATGGCGACGCTACTGGCGTGCATCGGCACGAATACGACTACATAGTCGTGCCGATCACCGGTGGCACGTTCGTGATGACCGGAATTGACGGGTCGGAGCGCACAATGACCCAGATCGCGGGTGCCGCGTACACCGGTCGGTGCGGGACCGAGCACGACGTCACCAATGCGTCGGGCGGTGAGGCTGTCTTTGTCGAGGTCGAACTCAAGACCTGATTCGGCCGCCCAACTTCGTGTTGGCCCGGATCGGCACGGACGGGAGGTTTGCCTGTGTTCGATCGCGGCGACCGACGTTTCTCACGTTCTTTCGAGGGCGAACTGGCTGACGCCGAGGTAGCCGGCGCGGAACCCGGCCTCGCAGTAGGCGAGGTAGAACTCCCACATCCGCCTGAAGATGTCATCGAACCCGTGCCCGGCGATCGTCCGCCAATTCGTGAGGAACCTGTTCCGCCAACACTGCAACGTAGTCGCGTAGTCTGGGCCGAAATCGCGTCGGTTGACGATCGCCAACGACGTGTGGGTCCGCAGCGTGGCCTCGATGGCCTCGACGGAGGGAACGATCCCGCCGGGGAAGATGTACTTGTGGATCCACGTGTAGGAGTCGCGGGTGGCGAGCATCCGGTCGTGCGCGATGGTGATCGATTGCAGGCCCACTCGGCCGCCGGGCCGTAGCAGCCGGTCGAGCGTTGCGAAGTAATCCGGGAAGTAACGCAGTCCGACCGCTTCGATCATCTCCACGCTCACGATCGCGTCGTATTGGCCCGTCAGCTCGCGGTAGTCGGCGAGGATGATGCGAACCCGGTCGTCGACGCCCGCCTCTGCGACGCGCCGCAGGGCGAGCTCGCGCTGCTCGGTGGACAACGTGACCGTGGTGACGTGCGCTCCACGCCGCGCTGCCTGGATGGCGAGCTGGCCCCAGCCGGTCCCGATCTCGAGCATCGCACAACCCGGCCCCACTGCTGCGACGTCCAACATGGCGTCGATCTTTCGGCGTTGCGCGGTGGCGAGATCGTCGCCGTCCTCGAACATCGCCGAGGAGTAGCTGAGCGTCTCGTCGAGGAACGACGTGAACAAGCCGTTGGACAGGTCGTAGTGGCGGTGGATGTTCTGTCTCGCCTGCGATGGCGTACCCGATTCGTTTGCGGGTTGGCGCCGCTCGACGAGCCGCCTGAATCGCTGCAACGACTGGGGGACCAGCGTCGCCACCTTGCTGGCGAGGGGGGTGAGCAGATCGGCGAGGTCGGTGCCCGGGCCGGTGTCCCAGTCGCCGGCCATGTAGGCCTCGCCGAACCCGATCTTGGCGTCGATGGCGAGACGGGCGAAGAACGCCTCCGGTCGGTGCACCATCAATTGCGGGTCGGTGGCGCCACCTGCTCCAAACCACCGGCCGTCGGGGAACTGGACGCGAAGCGGCAATCCCGCCACCGCGCGCCGGATGATCGGTCGGGCGATGGCGGCTCGCAGCGGTGCTCGTGGAGGGGTCGAGCACCTGGGCCAGTTCGGACCGACGTCGGTTTTCATCGCTTCGGTGTTCATCGCTTCGGTGTTCATCGCTTCGGTGTTCATCGCTTCGTTACCTGCGCGAGATCGCAGCCCACACCCGGACAGGGAGCAGACGAGCGATCTTCATCAGCACGGCCATCGGCAGCGGGAACACGATCTCCATCCGGCCGCGTTCGAGGCCGTCGCAGATCGATCGGGCCGCCGTGTCAGCATCGATGATGAACGGCATCGGGAACTTGTTCTTTGCCGTGAGGTCGGTGCGGACGAAGCCGGGGCACACCGTCGTCACGGAGATGCCGTGCGGTGCCACCGCCAATCGGAGCGCTTCCAGCATGTTGATCTGCGCTGCCTTGGTGGCGCCGTATGCTTCGGCGCCGGCCAAGCCTCTGTAGCCGGCGACCGAGGCCACGCTGACGAGCTGGCCTCGTCCGGCTTGCATCATCTCGGGCAGCACGGCGCCGACGCAGTTGTTGAGGCCCAGCAGGTTGATCTCGACGTGGCGGGCGAACAGGTCGCGGTCCCAGGCGGTGGCGTCCATCCGCTCCCAGAAACCGGCGTTGTAGACGACCATGTCGATCTCACCGAGCTCATCTCGAACCTGGCTGGCGGCCGCGTCGACGGCGGCGCGGTCGGTCACGTCGACCGAGACGACGGTCATTCGGCCGGCGGCGACGGCGTCGAGCTCATCATTGCGCCGCGCGGAGATCGCCACTCGGGCGCCCCGCGCGACGAGCGCGGTGGCGAGTGCGGCACCGATCCCGCTCGACGCCCCGATGACCCAGATGTTGCGCCCTGCGAGGCGGTGCTCGTCGTTCATCATCAGACTCCTTCTTGGCGCTCATGTCGTGGGCGGGTGGCGATCGGCAAACCGCGCAACCACAGCCGGATGGCGTGGGCACGGATCAGCACCGAGACGCGCTGGGGCATTGCCGGCCGCCGAAGCGCGAACCGAGCGATCGTTGCCGTGGTCGCCGGCGTCGGTCTGCCGGCGAAGCAGGCGTCGAACACGGTCTGCCCGTCTCGACGCAGCGAGATCATCACCTCCACGTGGTTGTCGGTCAGCGTGAACCGCATCGTGTAGTCCCCGGACACGTCATTGAACGGCGACACGTAGAACTGCTTGTCGACACCGGCCTCCCCGTCCGGCCCGGGCGTCAGCAGGTACGCGTGGCGTTCGCAATAGGTGTTGTGCACCTCGGCCACCACGCAGCGCAACGTGCCGTCGGTGCCGAAGCACCAGAAGACCGTGAGCGGGTCGAACACGTGGCCGAAAGCCCGGGCGTTGGCGAGCATGACGATCCGCCCGCCCGCGTCGAGATCGACGTCGCGCATAGCCAGGAACCGCTCGACGTTGCGCTTGATGTCGCGCGACGAGTCGGATCCGGTGCCGCCGAGATGGTCACGGGCGTCGAAACCGGCGACCGGGCGAAGGTACCACGGAGGGTGCGGGAGTTGGTCGAGGTCGACCAACCATTGGTAGGCGCGGTGACGGAACGCGTGACCGATCGGAGCTCGCCGACGATGCGCCACGATGCCGTCGACGATCGCAGGCAGCGCCGGCAGCTTGGTGGTCGTCGCGTTGTGGAGTCTTGTCACGCTGTGGGACGTCGTCACCAGGACACCCCAAGCCGCCGGGCGGCCTCGACCCCCGAGCGGCAGCCGTCCTCGTGGAAACCCCAGCCGTGGTAGGCGCCGGC
>JANMMQ010000063.1:0-3476 GCA_031373465.1 Ilumatobacteraceae bacterium
GCGATAGCCTCACGGTTCGCTAGGAGAGGTGCCAGAGCCAGGTCGAATGGACCGCACTGCTAATGCGGGGACCGCCTTCAAGCGGTCCGTGGGTTCAAATCCCACCCTCTCCGCCATGACGGGCCGGTGGGTCGACCGCCGGCCCGTTGCGCGCGCCTGCGGTTACCCCAATGTTGCGTTTGTGTGACGATAGGAGTAGACAGAACTTCATCTCAGCGACCTTTCGGGTCCACGGCGGCGCCCGGGAGGGGTGACACAGACAATGCAGCACGACAACTCCGACGACCCCTTCGGGTTCTGGAACGACGAACCCACTCGTCAGTTGCCGCGCACGCATGCTGGAACCCGTTCTCACGCTGACTGGAACGACGAACCCACTCGACAGTTGACGCGCACGAATGCGGGTACTCGGTCGCACGCTGACCCAAGTACCGAGACTCGGATGGTCCCGGTCGTCCGCGCTCATCGCACCCGCCCGATGCCAGTCGTGCGACCTCCTCGCAATCCGTTGCTCGTCCGCGTCGGCCTGCTGGCGGGCGTCATGCTGCTGTTCGTGCCAGTCGCGTACAGCTTGCGCAACGACAAACGGCAGGTGCGCGCTACCGAAATCCAGGCCGTCGACACGATCGTGGTCGGCAGGCTGCCCTCGCCGGCTCCGACCGAGGCGACCGAGCCCGCCACCACTGTTCTCATCACGGCGGCCCTCGTGATCGCCACGGAGGCCCCGACCACACCGCCGCCCACCGAAGCTGTCGTGGTGACGCCGGCACCCACCGACCCGCCGACAACCGCGGCGCCGAAGAAGAAGGTTGTCGCCAAGACCACCACCACGGTCGCAGCCGCGACCGCCGCGCCCGCAGCCGCAACTCAATCGGCAGACAAAGCGGCGTGCACGATGACGTACACGATCGCGAAGGGCGACGCATGGTCGACCATCGCCAGCCGGGCAAAGGTCACGATGAAGGCGCTGCTCGCCGCCAACGGAGCCACCACCAGCACGCTGTTGCTGCCCGGCAAATCCGTCTGCCTGCCTGCAGGGGCCGTGGCACCGGGCCCGCCCACAACGAACGCTCCAGTTGCCAAGCCACCGGCGACGACCCAGCCCGCGACGACCCAGCCCAAAGCGCCGGCACCGACAAGCCCGCCCTCAACGACGGCGCCGCCGGTCACGCAGCCAAAGCCGCCGGCCAACACCTACACCAAGGCGCAGGTTGCGCAGATCATCCGCGACGTGTGGCCCGACGACCTCGAAGACGAAGCCATCCGCATCGCCACCCGCGAGAGCAACCTCATCCCGACGGTCCGCAACGCGTGTTGCTACGGGCTGTTCCAGATCTACTACACGGCGCACAAGGCGTGGCTGGCCTCCATCGGCATCACCAGCGCGGCGCAGCTGTACGACCCGCTGACCAACTCGACTGCGGCGTTAGCGCTCTATCGCAACTCCGGCTGGGCCCCCTGGGGGACCCCGGCCACCACCACCACAACTGTCGCCTGACGCGACGATGGAGGCGGGGTCACCGCCTCCATCGTTCGAACAGCAGGTTTTAGTGACCGTCGCGGTCGGAGCCGCCTGGAATCAGGTCTTCGACGGCGTTGCTGACCTTCTGGCCCATGCGCTCGGTCTTGTCGGCTGCGGTGCGGCCGGCGCCCTTCACATCTTCTTTGGCACGGTTTGCCGCGTCGCGGGCCTTGTCATCGACTACGTAGCCGTCGTTGTCACGATCGTTATTGGTCGTCATTTGGGTTTGTCCTTTCCGATTGTCGGACATTTGGACTACCCGAGCGACGTCGACGACAAACTCGCCCGAACGGGCGACTCGCCATTCAACGCCCGTGGCGTGGACTACGAAACCGCTATCTGTATCGGCAGTCCTTCTATCAACAGAGTCGAAATCACCTTCGCATCGGTCGCAACCGCTAACGCGGCGGCACCATGCACCGCGACTTGCTTTGTCGACGCGACTGGCGGCAACGACACAAACGACGGCGACTCGGCGGCGACCGCGAAGAAGACGATTCAAGCAGCGATAAACGCTGTTCACGCGGGTGCGGAGGTTCGGGTCATGCCGGGCAACTACGACGAGACGGCTACGAACAGCATGCCGACGACGATCATTGGCCCTTACGCCGCAGGCCAGACCGTCTCAAACGCCGTCCTCGTCCCCGTATCGGCAACCGGCACCGTGTGTTTCTTCAGCATGGTGCCGACCGACCTGGTGGTCGATCTGAGCGGCTGGTTCAGCACACAGCTGACGGGCTGACTCGCTCGTGTAACCCGGTCGGTCCACCTCGGGCCGAGCGGGTGATCGACCAAGCGGTTAGGGATGTGGCCGCCGGGCGAGTGGGCATTTCTTCGGTGCTGCATCGGGGCAGTACCACTACACTCATCTCCCGACATAGGCGCTCGTAGCTCAATGGATAGAGCATTTGACTACGGATCAAAAGGTTGAGTGTTCGAGTCACTCCGAGCGCGCTCCACGGATCTGATGATCTAGCTGGTGTGATAAATCTACGAGGACCCTGCCGAACGGTTGGGTCCTCGGGTGTTTTTCCCCCCATGTATCAGCGATGTATCAGAAGGAGGTCGCCATGGCATGGAAGCCGACGGGCCGACCGACGGTGCGCCAACAGCGCGACAAATGGGTCGTGCGCGTCGACGGCATCGACACCGAGACGGGCAAGCACCGGCCTAGACAACTCGGCACATTCACCTCGCGCCGAACCGCCCAAGCCTCTGCGACATCGTTCGCCGTTGGCGGCAACGTCGGAGCCGACCGCGACACGGTGGGTCACCTTGTCGAGCAGTGGGCCGCGGGTCGCGTCGACGTGTCATCCAAGGCACGGTTGCAGTACGAGTGGGCCGCGTCGCACATCAAGGCTGGACTCGGAGCCATTCGAGTTGATCGTCTCGACCGCGACGACGTCGCCCGTTGGCTCGACGGATTGGCTGCTGGCGGGAAGATGTCGCGGCGCAGCATCCAGATCTTCCGCATGGTCTTGCGCGCCGCGCTGGCCGACGCGGTCGAGCTCGGCGAGTTGCGTCGCAGCCCTGCGGCTCGCGTTGGGATGCCTCGACAGGTCGTCAAGCCGGACCGTGAGAGGGAGGTCGAGGCGTGGGACGAGCCCGACCTCGAACGCTTCCTCGATGCTGTCGCCGATCACCGGTGGGGAGCACCACTGCGACTTGCAGCCCTCTACGGATTGCGTCGCAGCGAACTGCTCGGCCTGCAGTGGTCGACCGTCAACCTCAAGGCCGGCACGCTACGAATCGAGCAGGCACTCGTCGAAGTACACGGCCGACCGGAGTGGACCGAGGGCAAGAACGCACGCTCACGGCGGACGATCCCGATCGACCCCGACATGGCCAAGGCGCTCGGCGCGCACCGCAAGTTCCAAGCCGAAGAACGACTCGCTGCCGGCTCGGCATGGCAGGACAACGGCTTGGTCGTGGCGACCAAGATCGGTACGCCGGT
>JANMMQ010000070.1:0-10132 GCA_031373465.1 Ilumatobacteraceae bacterium
CCTGCTCGTACCCGGGGATGGCCTCGTAGAAGAAGTTGAACAGATCGTCGTGCAGCGGCACGACACGCTTCATGAACTCCACGTAGCGCATCAGCCGGCTGGCGTAATCGGTGAACAACTGGATCGTCGCGACCGTGCCGACACCACCGGGATACAGCGTGGAGGGGTGCACGTGGCGGCCCTCCATCAAGCAGAACATCTCGCGCGTGTACCGGCTGACCTGCAACGCCTCGCGGTAGAACTCGCCGGAGAACGGATTCAACGAGCGCATGATGTCGCCGATGGTCTTGCATCCGTGGGCACCAGCGTTCGGCGCCTCGGTGCGATTGGCC
The DNA here is from genome assembly GCA_031373465.1 of Ilumatobacteraceae bacterium. Taxonomy (GTDB): domain Bacteria; phylum Actinomycetota; class Acidimicrobiia; order Acidimicrobiales; family Ilumatobacteraceae; genus JAENVT01. Next base: position 333 of record JANMMQ010000070.1, read on the forward strand.
TGCTCGAGCACGCCGGGGTTGGTCTCGGCGACCATCTTCTCGCAGAAGTCGACGCCGACGAGGTTCTCCTGGAAGATGTTGTGATCGAACATGAACTCGGCCGCTTCGCCGAGGTTGACGATCTGTTCACCGAGCGCCGGCGGGTGAACGCCGTAGGCCATGTTCTGGCAGTAGCAGGAGCACGTCGCGTGGTTGTCACCGCAGATGCCGCAGATCCGGCTGGTGATGAAGTGCGCGTCGCGCGGGTCTTTGCCCTTCATGAAGATGCTGTAGCCGCGGAAGATCGACGAGGTGCTGTGGCATTCGGCGACGGTTTTGTTGGCCCAGTCGATCTTCGTGTAGATGCCGAGGCTGCCGACGATGCGTGTGATCGGATCCCACGCCATCTCGATCAGTTGCTTGTCCTGGCCTTCTGGTCGCAAGGTTTCGGTCTTGGTTGCCATCGTTCGTCCTACCGCTTCCCTGTTTGGTTGTCTGCTTTGTAGCCGGTGAGCAACTTCGTGCCCTTTACTCTCCACTTCGGTTCTTCGTCAACGGTCCTCAGGGTGATGCCGCGCAACGTTCGGATGATCTTTCCGTAGGCGCCGCTGGCCATCGAGGACACCCGTGCGCCCGGCGGCTCGTCCATGAACGGCATGAACTTGTCGGGGAAGCCGGGCATCGTGCAGCCGATGCAGATGCCACCGACGTTCGGGCATCCACCGACGCCGTTGATCCATCCGCGCTTCGGGACATTGCATTTCACGACTGGTCCCCAGCACCCGAGCTTGACGATGCACTTCGGCGAGCCGTACTCGGTCGCGAAGTCGCCCTGCTCGTAGTAGCCGGCGCGGTCGCAGCCCTCGTGCACGGTCGCACCGAACAACCATTGCGGTCGCAGTGCTTCATCGAGCGGGATCATCGGTGCCTGACCCGTTGCCTGGTACAGCAGGTAGGTGATGGTCTCCGACATGTTGTCCGGGTGGGCCGGGCAACCCGGCACGCACACGATCGGGATCCCGGCCTTCGATTTCCATCCCCAGCCGAGGTAGTCGGGCACACCCATCGCACCGGTCGGGTTACCGGCCATGCCGTGAATACCGCCGTACGTCGCGCACGTACCCACGGCCAGCACCGCGAGAGCGTGCGGGGTGAGGCGATCGAGCCAGTCGTTGACGGTCATCGGCTGCCCCGTGTCGGGGTTGTTGCCGAAGCCTGTCCAGTATCCGTCGCCATTGATCTGCTCGTTCGGGATGGAGCCCTCGACGACGAGGACGAATGGTTCCAGCTCACCTCTGGCTCCCTTGAAGAACCACTCGAGGAAATCGTCGGCGCCGCCGTTCGGGCCGCACTCGAAGTCGATCAACGGCCAGTGGACCGCGATTTTCGGCAGGCCGGGCAGCGCACCGAGCGCGATCTCTTCGATCGTCGGTTGGGTCGCCGCGGTCAGTGCGACGGAATCGCCGTCGCAACTGAGACCCGCATTGAGCCACAGAACGTGGACGACCAGTTCGTCCGGAGGGGCTTGCGTAGCGGTCACACTCGCTCCTTTTCCCTTTGGCGTCGAACGGTTTCGGCGCACGATCGGCCAGTGCCACGACTGGGGGCGTGGTCGCGGCACTGGATAGCGATTCCCGTACTACGCCGCTCGGCTGTGATCGTCAATGAGTGCGTTTTCCACTCATGATGCAGACAGTGGTGAGTGAACCACGGGCTAATGAACCAGGTCAGGGAACGTTTGTTGCAAATCCTGCGATAGCGGCTTGCCCGATGCTGATGCCGCCGTCATTGGGTGGAGTAGCGAAATGCACCAGCACGCACAACCCGCGATCGCGTAGTGCGGATTCGACGATGTCGCTGAAACGCGAGTTCTGGAACACCCCGCCCGTCAGCACGATCGTGTCGAGACGATGGTCCGCGGCGACCTGCGCGGCCAGGTCGGCAGTCGCCCCTCCGAAGGACTCGTGGAAGCCAGCGGCGATCAGGGCTCTGTCGACGCCGGAATCGAGGTCGGCCAGCATCGCCGCGACCAAGGGTGTCGGATCGAGCTCACGCGTGTCGGTGCGTACACAGCCCTCGTAGCGAGGCGCGTGCATTCGTTCGACGGTGCGGGCCAGCGCCTCGAGCTCAATGGCGGCTTGCGCTTCGTAGCTGACCCGCTGCCTGCCACCCAACAACGCGGCCACGGCGTCGAACAACCTGCCAACGCTCGTCGTCACCGGGGATTGAGGGTGTTGGGCCAGACCGAGAACGGCGCGCCCGACTGCATCGTCCGCCCCGTTGCCGCGTGCACGTCGCACCGCATCCTCGCTGTCGGTCGCGAGCGCGCTCCACACCACGCCCATCCGCCATGGCTCGCGGATCGCGGCGACCCCACCCGGCATGCGCACGGGTCGGAGGTGGGCAACCCGAAGCGAGGACACCAGGTCCGCAACGAGCATCTCGCCACCCCACAGCGAACCATCGGGACCGTAGCCGAGCCCGTCGTAGGCGACGCCCAACACCGTCTCGGTGCGCCCGTGTTCGACCATGCATGTGGCGACGTGGGCGTGGTGGTGCTGCACGGCGACCGTGGGAAGGTCTTGCTGAGCGGCCCACTTGCTCGACAGGTACTCGGGGTGCATGTCGTGAGCGATCAACTCCGGCACGACCCCGTACAGGCGGGGGAGGTGTTCGACAGCCTGCAGGAACGAACGGTAGGTGGCGAGGTGCTCGAGATCGCCGATGTGGTGGCTGGGGACCACCCAGTCGTTCTTCGCCACGCTGACGGTGTTCTTCAGCTCGGCGCCGACTGCGAGAACCGGCCGCTTGGCGTCGAACGCAAGCCCCATGCGCTCGGGTGCGTAACCCCGCGATCGACGCAGCACCTGTACCCTCCCGGGCGTGGCTCGAACGACGGAGTCATCACAGCGGATGTGGATCGGTCGGTCGTGTTGCAGCAGGCCGTCGACCATCGGGCTCAGACGCGCGGTGGCATCGTCGTCGTCGTGGGCGATCGGTTCGTCGCTGAGGTTTCCGCTGGTCATCACGAGAGGCCGCGCCGCACGTGTCATCAGCAGGTGGTGCAATGGTGTGTACGGCAGCATCAGTCCGAGCTCGCGGAGGCCGGGTGCCACGCCGTCCGCGACTCGGTCGATGTTCCGACGAGGTGCCAGCACGATCGGCCGCCGTATCGACGTGAGTGCCAGCGCGGCCGCATCGTCGATGACGCAAAGGTCTCGGGCGGCCTCGAGCGATCCGACCATCACGGCGAAGGGTTTGTCGTCGCGCGCCTTTCGCCGGCGGAGCTCGGAGATCGCCGCGTCGTCGGTGGCATCGGCCACCAGGTGATAGCCACCGATCCCCTTCATCGCCACAATGTGCCCGGTCGTGATCGCGTCGACCGCCATGTCGAGCGCAGCCGGGCCGATCACAGGCCCGATCCCAGGCGAGCCGTCACTCGCCGTGCTCCGCCACATGAGCTGCGGACCGCAGCTCGGGCAGGCGTTGGGTTGGGCGTGGAACCGACGGTCGGCGGGATCGTCGTACTCCGACTGGCATTGCGGGCACATCGCGAACTTCGCCATCGTGGAAAGCGGACGGTCGTAGGGGACGGCAACCACGATCGTGTACCGTGGGCCACAGTTGGTGCAGTTCGTGAAGGCGTAGCCGTAGCGGCGGTCGTTCGGGTCGTCGATCTCGGCCAGGCAGTCGACGCAGGTGGTGGTGTCGATGCTGACGGGCACATCGGCGGAACCTGCGTCATGGCTCTCGACGATCCGAAAACCCGCCTTGTCGCCGGACGGCTGCAACTGCTCGACAGCGACCCCGGCGACTCGTGCCAGCGGCGGGGCATCGTCGACGAGCAAGCGTTGCAGCTCGGCGACATCTTCGGCAGGCCCCTCCACTTCGATCAGCACTCCTGCGCTGTCGTTCAGCACGTACCCGCACAATCCCAGTGCCACTGCGTGGCGGTAGACGAACGGCCGGAAGCCAACTCCCTGCACCGTGCCCGTGACCCGTAGCCGCTCCCTTGTTGTCACGACGGGTGCCACGGCCTCAGCAGATGCGCGGGAGCGGGTCGCCGACGAGCATGTCGACGATCCTGGTCCCTCCGAAGCTTGTCAGCAGCACCACGATGGACTGCGGATCGGCGACGATCTCGCCGATTCGTGCCGCGTTGGCACCCAGCGGATCGGATCGCATCGCGGCCAGCGCGGCATCGGCGTCGTCCGGGGCGACAACAGCGACCACCTTGCCTTCGTTGGCAACGTACAGAGGGTCGATCCCCAGCAGGTCGCATGCCCCGACGACCGCCGGTGCAATAGGCAGCAACGTCTCGTCCAGCACCACGCCGAGGTTGGTGTCGCGCGCAAGCTCGTTGCAGACCGTAGCGACTCCGCCGCGGGTGGGGTCACGCATCCATCGCGTTGACGGAGCGGCTTCCAGCAAACTCTCGACGAGGTGTGCGAGCGATGCGGTGTCGGAGCGGATGTCGGCATCGAGCTTCAGATCACCGCGGGCGAGCATCACGGCCATGCCGTGATCGGCCATCGTCCCCGACAACAGCACAACGTCGCCCGGACGCACGAGATGAGGCCCGAGATCACGTTCCGGAGCCATGATGCCGACCCCGGCGGTGGTGATGTACAGGCCGTCTGCGGCTCCCTTGCCGACGACCTTCGTATCACCCGTCACGAGCTCGACGCCCGCGATCGCAGCGGCCTCCGCCATCTCTGCCGCGATCTCGCGCAGCTCGGCGATGGGAAAGCCTTCTTCGATCACAAAGGCTGCGGAGAGCCACATCGGAGTCGCCCCCGAGACCGCGAGGTCGTTGACTGTTCCATGCACTGCCAGGTGGCCGATAGAACCCCCCGGGAAACGCCGGGGCTGCACGACGAACGAATCCGTGGTGAAAGACAATCGCAGGCCGGTCGGAAGCGTCAGCGTCGCTGAATCGGCCAGCGGCGAGCGGTTGTCTCCGGCGAAGGCTTCGACGAACACTGCGTCGACAAGGGCTGCGGAAGCCTTGCCGCCGGCTCCGTGAGCCAGGGTGACCATCTCGTCCGTCAGGCGCGGCCGACGTCGCCGGAACGCCTCGATCCGGTCGAGAACCGCCGCTTCGCGATCGCTGAGCGTCGTCATTGCCGGTTCTCTACCGTGGTCAAACAGGCCTGAACGGCCTGCCATAGTGCGAAGCCGAGCGCGGCTTGAGTCTCTTGGATCCGGTGGACGCTGTCGGCCTCGACGACCAGGCAGTGGCGCACGTGGACCGACTTGGCCATCTCGCCACCGGAGTACCCGGCGATGCCGATCGTCAGCATCCCTCGACCGGAAGCGTCGGTGAAGGCTTGCAGCAGGTTGCGCGAGTTGCCGCTGGTCGACAGCGCCACCGCGATGTCGCGTGGATCGCTCTGGGCGATGAGCTGCCGAGAGAAGACCAGGTCGAATCCCACGTCGTTGCCGAGTGCAGTGAGAACGGCCGAGTCGTCGGCGAGGTTGCGGGCCGGTAGCGGCCGTCCCCAAGGAGGCCTGATGAACAGCGCGGCGAGCGAGGCAGCGTCGGTAGAGCTCCCCCCGTTGCCGAACACGAACAACCTGCCACCTTGCTGGAAACGATCGGCGATGTCCGAGGCGGCTTGTTCGATGGGAACCACGGAGCGGGCGAGTGTTTTGCGCCGTAGCGCGGCGCTGACCGCCACCTTGGCCTGCGCGGACTCGCTGAGGTCTCGCAGCAGCGCTGTGGCGTCGCGCTCGTCAGCTTCGATGAACGGATACAGGAAGCCGGTGGTCTCGGTCACGGAACCTCCGCGATCGCTGCACCCGCGTGGATCAACACGAGATCTCCCGGCGAGACTGGCGAGACCAACGTCGTGTCGATCGTCTCGATTCCCTGCGCGGTCCGTACACGTGTCGTGCCTCGACCGTCGGTCACGATGACCTCACCCAGGCGGCCCTCGTCGGAGCATGTGATGCAGACGTCGGCATCTGAGCGGTCCGCCGCATCGTCCGTAACGAGAAGGCCGGGGTGCTCGAAGCACACGTGGGTCAGCTCCCACAGCACGTGGTAGAGCAGGACGAGGCGGCCGTCATGAAGGGCCGGACCATCGGTTCCCGGGCTGTCGTCCGCCCACACCATGTGATCGGCGCTGCGCGGTGCGGGTCTGCGGCCGGTGCCCATCCAGATCGACATTGCTCCCCACGCTTCGGCACGACGCATCACTGCCGCGGTCCCGACCGACTTGGCGTCGCTGACCGCCAGTACGACGTCACCCGAACGCACGAGCGACCGCAACGCAACTACTGGTTCTGCAGCATCAATGCTTACGGCGGGCAATGCACGTTTGCCGACCAGGACGGGATGGACGAACTCCACGGCGACGTGGCGAGCATGCTCGGGCCACTCCGGCGCGATGCACCACAAGGTTGCGCCCTTCGCGAAGCGCCGCGCGAGTGCCAGCGACGCGAGCGCGACGGCATCGCCCATCTCGACTGAGTCGACAAGTGGGAGATCGTCTGCAATAGACGCCATTCCGTGCCACCTCCGTGGACCGCGCCAAGCGGCCACCGCTCGGACAGTACGCCCTCCGACTCGCGCCAGCAAGCGTCGGCCGCTGCAGTATGTTCGCGGCGCATGGGGGATCCGATCGACAGCGTGCCCGCTGCCGTACTCGACATCTTTGCCGATCTTTCCGCGCTCGCGATGTTCAGTCAGGCCGCCGACGGTCGGATCGTGAGATGGAACCGCGGAGCCGAACGGATCTTCGGGTACACCGAGGACGACATCATCGGAGAACTGCTTGCTTCGCTTGCAGCGCCTCACTACCGCGACGATTTGACGGCGGTTGGTCAACGCGTCGCCGCAGGTGAGCGCATTGATCGGGTGTTCACGGAGATCCGCCGTAAGGATGGAATGCCGGTGCCCATCGCGCTCTCCGTCTCGCCCGTCGTCGGTCCGTCCGGCGAGCTCGTCGGTGCCGTCGGCGTGGCCCAAGAGCTGACCGAGACACGTCTTGCGCAGGCGGCGCTAGCCGAAGTGGAGCAGCGCTTCCGCGAATGGGAGTCCCTCGCGCACGTGGGGCGTTGGCTGTGGGATGTCGGCTCCGATGCAGTGCAATGGAGTGACGAGCTCCACCGCATGCACGGCGTCGATCCACTCGAGTTCGAGGGCACACTGGCGGGCCACCTCAGCGTCGTGCACCCCGACGACCGTGAACGGATCCGCTCTCTCATGGAGAACGCAGTTTCCAGCGGCCAGCCGTTCGAGGACGAGTACCGCGTCGACGACGATGGAACGCCGCGGTGGTTCGCGATACGTGCCGAGCCTGCCATCGGCTCGTCAGGGGATGTGGTCGGCCTGCGCGGGATCAGTCAGGCGATCACGATCAGCGCAATCCAACGATGACTTTCATCCGGTCGAGCAGATCGTTCGGTGCGCGTTCAAGTGCGGGCTCGCGCCCGTTCTCCAACATGGTTGCCAGCCCGCGCAGCGAATGTGCTGCGTGCTTTCGCAACGCCTTGAGGAGATCATCGAACTCTTCCGACTGACGGATCGCGTGAACCGCATCGACGACGTCGTCGAGCGATTCAGTTCCGGCGCGGGCGCCCATCACGTATCCGGCTGCGAAGACCAGTAGCAATCCCATTTCCCAGTTCCCTTCCTATTCGCTGCGTCATAAATCAGCCGATTGAACCTGTTCTTCGAGCTCAGCTTCGATCTGCACGCCGACCGCAACGTCGGGGTAGATCCGCAGCATGAGCACGGTGGGCGAGACGACTCCGAAATCGCGGATGTCGATGACCTGCTCGCCGCGCACCATCAGCGCGTGCGCCGACTGCATCGTCACCGACACCGTGCCGTCCAGTGGCCTGCTGACACCATGAAATGTCACCTCACCTTGGATCTGGTATCGCCCAGTCGAACCCACGGGCGTGCACGCCCGGAGATCCAGTTCGACGGTCGGGTGTCGGCGCGCATCGATCCTGCGGAGGAGCTCGGCGTCGTAGAGGCTGTTGCCGGACCGCAGCTGTGCGACTTCGATCTCGAGATGTGCTGTGGGGCACGGACTGGCGCATACGCGTCGTCCGCTGACTGCCGCCTCGATCACGCCGGTCACGCCCATTGCGCCGAAGGTGATCGGCCCCACTGATGATCGAGCGTCGATCATCACGACCGATCGATCCGGTATGACACGGAAGCGGGAAGTACCTATCGGCTCGCGCTCGACGGAGCTCGTATCGTCATCGCGAGCCTCAGATGGCGCTGGTGCCGACGAGATCAATGAGCCTCGTCCGCGCTCTATTCGCGACGTCGACGAGACCGCCGACCATTGCGTCGCAGTGACGGGATGCCATCCGCCTTCGACCTCGGCGAGAACGGCATCGACCGTGCCGGTCGCGACGTATCGACGAAGCACCCGGTCGAGGCCGTCGCGCTCCTGCTTGATCACGCCCATCCAACGCCGCAGTGCCTCCTGACCCTGCGCAGTCAGGCTGTACACACGACGGCTCTGACCGCTCCGTGTCTCCTCCAGCTCAGCGTCGATCAGCGGCGCTATATCGATGAGACCGTCACCTTCGAGTTGGGCGAGTGCGCGGTAGACGCTCGGCCGGTCGACGCGACCGACCTGGAGCGAATGCACCCCCTTGGCCAGGCTGTAACCGTGCCGCGGTTCTTCGGCCAACAGCAACAGGATCGCGGGAAGCAGGAAGTGGCGCGGTGCTGCGACCTCGAACCGGGAGTGTCGGTTCGGCTGCCGTCCCACTGCGGCGGCATCGTGCTCGATCATCTCTGCCCTTCAGCGTCGCGGGCTTTGCCCTTGCGATGACCCCGCTCAGGCTCAACCCTTCCTATATTCCTACGGCACGGTTGTCAAGGTGACGAACCAGCAGTGCGTTCCCTAGGCTCGCGCCGTGCACGAGCTCTCGATCTGTACGGCGATCGCCAAGATCGCCCATCAGGCTGCGGCAGGGCGGCCGGTAGAGCGTGTTCGCGTCGACATCGGCCATCTTCGCCAGGTTGTGCCGGCGACCCTCAGCCACAGCTGGGAGATGGTTGTCTTCGGCACGCCGCTCGACAGTGTGCCGCTAGAGGTGCGCGAGGTCGAGGCGGTCATCGAATGCCGTACCTGCGGTATTCGCACGCGGCTCGAAGACCCAATCTTTCGATGCGGGGCGTGTGGTTCGACCGACACCGAGGTCGTCAGTGGCGACGAGTTGTTGGTGACGTCGATCGACCTCACAGTCGACGCGCTGTAACACGTGGGGTTTGGGACTGCCGGGTTGGGCAGAGGCGCGGATGGGTACCGCCTCAGGGTGACAGACGCAGAGAACCCGCCTCCCGTGGACGAGCCGGGCGAGCGTCAACGCTGGCTCGATCGCAAGCGGCAGGAGGTGGAGCAAGAGCAGAAGACCGGTGCATGGCACCGCGGCGTCCTCAACAGCTCGTCGGTTTCTTCGACCCACTCGCCCGGTTGGGATCAGCGGCCGTGGGCGAGTCGCGCACTGCACCGCATCGGTGAGATCGCCGGCGGATCTGCGGTCGGCATCGTCGCGGCAGTCCTGGTGGTCGTGTGGGCGTTCGTGGGTCTTGCCTACGGATTCCCGACGTGGTGGCAAACGGTGCTCTACAGCGTGACCGGCTCAGTCACGTTTGTCATGGTCTTCGTCATCCAACACGCCCAGGACCGTCAGACGTCCGGCACGCAACGCAAGCTCGACGAGCTGATCCGCGCATCGACCCGCGCCGATAACGCACTGATTGCGGTGGAGGAGGCGCCCGACGAACACCTACAGGCCCTCGCCCATCTCAACATCGCTGACCGCAGCCGCGCCGCCGACGA
>JANMMQ010000093.1:0-9194 GCA_031373465.1 Ilumatobacteraceae bacterium
CGACCTCCTCGCCGAGCTTGGCGAAGTCGGCGGGCAGCACGCTCGGGGCGATTTCGATCGGGCGTGGCATCGAACTGAGGGTAGTGGTTGGCGGCGACGCCTCGGCCAATTGCACGCCTGCGCGCACATCTACTATCCCGACGAACGCTTCTTCGCCTTCGAGCCCGCTGATCCCACGCTCATGCGGCGTTGCGTTTGGGTCGTCCGGTGGTCATGATCTGTCCGTCGGGTAGCCGGATGGTCAGTGTCCGGTCCGCTGTGAGGGTCAACATCCAGCCGTCGTGGTGAACGTTCTGATGATGGTGCTCGCACAACGGCAGCAGATTGCACAGATCGGTGCGCCCGTCGTGGTACCACCAGATCACGTGATGCAACTTCGTCCGGCTGTAGCGGACATGACAGCCGGGGATCGCACACGTCGCGTACAGTGCGCCCAACGCCCGCCGTTGGGCTCGGTTGGCGACTCGTGTCGTGCGACCGAGGTTGAGTTCGCCGGGGGCCTCGATGATCACCCCGTTGCGAACCACGACCGTGCACACCTTCGCCGTGCGTTACATCGCTGACCAGCGACCCATCCCCGTGTCGCGATCGATCCACGAGTTGAATCTGACCGCTCGCCGCTGCCGGGCCAACCTGTCCAACCCCTCACTGTCACGCTCCAGGCGTCGCGCCTCGGCACGCCCCGTGCGCGAACTCATCAGCGGTCACGTTCTCAGCGACCAGCACAAGTGATGGGGCGAGATCGATCAGCTCTTGGCGTGTCGCCGGCTGCAACTGGGCCAACGTGCGCGTCAACACATCAACATGAGCGCCAGACACCCGCCGGCGTCCAACGACACAGCGAACTCGGGAACCTGCGCCACCGTCTCGGCGCGATGCAAGAGTCGTTCGCCGTCGCGCAAACTGGTCCGACCAGCCTCGGCCAACGACTTCTCCGGAAACGACGAGACCTCAGCCACCAACCTGGCCAACATCACTTCACGGCCGTCGACCCACGATTTCAACCGCCGCAACTCGCCAACAGCAGCCTGCAACACAGCCCAATCCGCACAGCCGGCATCGACCGCCGCTACCCGCCCCACCCGCTCATGGACCTCGCTGACCTTCATTCACCAATTCTCCCAAATGGGTGTCACAGAGTGCCCGAGGGTCATCCCATCGACGGCTTGACGCAGACTCGTCGTCGTTGGCCAGAGCGGCGACGCCGGGAGATCTACAGTCGTCGCCGATGTCGTCGATCGTCGTGCGTGCCGAGAAGATGGCAGCGGGCGGCGACGCGATCGCCCGGATCGCTGACGGTCGAGTCGCCTTCATCCGCGGCGCTCTCCCGGGCGAGTCGGTGTCGATCGAGCTCCTGCAATCGAAGAAGGACTTCGTTCGCGGGGAGGTGCTCGATGTGCTCGAGCCATCCGCCGATCGCGTCGCTCCACCGTGCCCGGCCTATGCGGCGGGCTGCGGCGGGTGCACGTGGCAGCATGTCGCTCCGGCCGCGCAGCTCGACTTGAAGGTCGCCATCGTGACCGAGGCATTGAAACGCACCGGCAAGCTCATCGATCCCGTCGTCGTGGTCGGCGCGTCCGTGCCACCCTGGGAATATCGAACCACCCTTCGCCTGGCAACCGGTGTCGACCACCTCGGGCTTCGGCGACGCAACTCCCACGACGTCGTCGAATTGGAGGCTTGTCCGGTCAGCCATCCTCTGCTGCAGGATCTCCTTGCCGTGGTGCGCACCCGGGGCACCGGTGAAGTCAGCCTGCGCGTCGCGGCAGCGACAGGGCAGCGATCGGCGTGGGTGGTCGAGGGCGATGTCGAGCTGCTCGGCCTACCGCCCGATGTCGCCGTGGGTCCGAAGGCACTGGTGCACGAGGTTGTCGCCGGAATGAAGCTGCGCCTCAGTGCAGCATCGTTCTTCCAGTCGGGCCCCGCCGCCGCGGAGTTGCTCGTCGCTGCTGTGCGAGAGGCGTGTGTGGATTTTGCCGGCGCCGACACAGTTATCGACGCGTATGGGGGCATCGGCCTTTTCGGTTCGGTCATCGAGGCTGAGAAGGTGGTCGTCGTCGAGAGCTCCGAAATCGCCTGCGCCGACGCGACCGCCAACCTCGCCCACCGCCGCGCCTCGATCGTCCGTTCGCAGGTCGAGCAGTGGAAGGGGCGCCGCGCCGATCTCGTCATCGCCGACCCGTCGCGCCGCGGTCTGGGTCGACAAGCTGTCTCGGTGCTCACTGCGACGCTGGCGCGCAGAATCGTGTTGGTCAGTTGTGATCCGGTGTCCCTGGCGCGCGACGCCGGGCTGCTGCGCGAATCGGGGTATGACCACACCCAATCAGGCGTGCACGACCTATTTCCGCAAACCCATCACGTCGAGGTGATCACGACCTTCGACCGGAGGACGTCCGTCTAGCGGGTTGGCCCAGACCGTGCATGCGACGTTCGACGCGATCCAGAAACGCTTGACGTTCGGCCGCCGACGACCGGTCGATGTTGTACAACGCAAGCCACGTCGTGCGGGCGAACCGATGACAGAGCACGCGCACCGCACGCCCGACGACCCGGCGGCCGGTCTCACCTTCGACGACGTTGAGGAACTTCGACGACCCGTGTGCGGTGATGACCACCAACCTGTGAACGTTGGTGAGTCCCGCGGTCACCGTTGTCGCGCCCTCGGGTAGCTCCCACGCCACGCCGCGCAGCAGCACACGGTCAAACCAGCCGGTCAACATCGCCGGCTGCCCACTCCACCAAGTTGGGTAGACGAACACCAACGTGTCGCACCAACGCAAGTTGTCGCAATACCTGCCGACGTCTGGGTGACGCGCGTGAGGCGTCATGTGGTTGAGCCTCTCCTGGCGCGACATTGCCGGCTCGAACTCGTCGGCGTAGAGATCCGAGACCCGCACCTCGTACCCCGCATTGCGCAACCCATCGACAGCCCGGTCGCGAATGGCTGCAGTGAATGACTCTGGATCGGGGTGGCAGTAGACAACGTACGCATTCACAGCGATCGCAGCTTCCGGTCGACCCGCCTAAGAAAAGCAGCGCGCTGCTCCACGGTGCGATTGTCCATCTGGTACAACCCGAGCCATGATCGACGCGTGAAGATCGCGGTGTTGAGCCGCAGTGCTCGCAGCAGCGTGCGCCTGCCGTTGTCGTGGAGGGCGCGAACATAGATCCGCCGCGAACCGTATGTGGAGATTCCAACGATCCGGTGCACGTGGGTGAGGCCGCGGCGCACGTGTTGCTTCTCGTCGAAGACGAAGCCGACACCCGGCACCATGACCCGCTCCAGCCAGCCCTTGAGGATTGCCGGAACGGTGCTCCACCACGTCGGGTAGATGAAGACGAGCGCTTCAGCATGCTTGACGATTCCGGCGTGGCGCTCTGCCATCGGGTCCAGGATCGGTCGCTCGCTGTGATATGCGAGACGTTCGTCGAGGCTCATTGCCGCTCGAAACTCCTCGGCGTAGAGGTCGAGCACCGTCACTGCATGCCCGGCGCGTGTCAATGCGGCGGTGGCAGTCGAGGCGATCGCGTGACTGAAGCTGTTCGGGTCAGGATGGGCAACCACGAGGACAACGCGCATGCTGGCCGCACGCTAGTGGCCCTCTACGATCGGTGGTGATGGAATCGCAGGGACACCGGCACGTCCCTGTGTGGGTGTATTTGGTCAGCTTCGTAGTCCTCGGATGCGCTCTCAGCGTTGCCGGCCCGGCGTTGTCGCACCTGCGCGACCGGGTGGGAACGAACGACGGCGGCATCAGCCTGGTCTTCGTCGGCTCGTCGGCGGGCTACATGGTGGGATCGTTCCTCGGCGGTCGTCTACTGGACCGCGGCCACGGTCACCAGGTGTGGGCCGCCTGCATGGGGGTCTCCATCGCCTCCATCGTGGTGATCTCACAGCTTCGCGACCTGGCCCCGATGGTGGCCGCATTCGTGGTGCTCGGTCTTGTGAATGGTGTCGGCGACGTTTCCGGCAACACGTTGGTGGTCTGGAGCCGGCCAGAGTCTCCCGGCGCTGCACTCAACGCGCTCCATCTGTTCTTCGCCTTGGGCGCGTTGGCGGCGCCGTTGCTGACAAACCGAGCCATCGCCTGGAGCAACTCGTTGTGGCCTGTCGCCGTGCCGCTTGCCGTGCTCACGGTGATCTGTGGTGCCGTCCTGCTGTCGACACCCGCACCGATGAAGACCCGTGCAGCACATCACACTCATCACGGCGAAGGCGGGGCGTCGGTTCGCCGGGGCCACCTGACGATCGTGGCATTGTTCTTCTTCGTCTACGTTGCCTCGGAGATCGGCTTCGCCAACTGGATTCACACCTACGTCGAACAGATCGGGTACGGCGACGCCAACACGGCGACAGGAGTCACCGCAACCTTTTGGGTCGGGTTCTCGATCGGACGTGTCGTGTCGATCTGGCTGGCCGGGCGGTTCAGCGCGGGATGGATGCTCGTCGGCTCGATGACACTCGCCCTTCTGTCCTCGATCGCGTTGGTGGTGGTGAACGGCGGCAACATCGGCCTGTGGATCGTGACCTTCTTGTTCGGGGTCTCGATCGCACCGCAGTTCGCGTGCATGATCGCGTACGCCGAGGCGCATTTCGCATTGTCAGGCGCAGCGACGTCGATGTTCGTGGGCGCCGCGGGGCTCGGCGGGTTGGTCATGCCGTGGTCGCTGGGTCAACTGTTCGACGCACGCGGTCCTGGTGTGCTGCCACCGGTCACCCTCGGAGCCACCGTGGCGACGATCGCTGCTGGCTTGTGTGTGCGTCACATCGTGCAGACCGCCGGGTCTCAACGACCGCCCGTCACCTCGATGAACGCGCCTGTGACGTAACTGGCCGAGGGAGAGGCCAACCACAAAACGGCTTCTGCCACCTCGTCAGCGGTGCCGACCCGCTGCATCGGTATCAGCGGTGTCATCCGTTCGACGCGTCCGGGTGTTGCGTAGAGGTGGAAATCGCTCTCGATGAGACCCGGTCGAACTGCATTGACGCGTATGCCGTGCGGCGCCAATTCCTTGGCCAAGCCGACGGTCATCGTGTCAATCCCACCCTTCGATGCTGCGTAATGGACCCACTCGTTCGTCCCGCCCAGCACCGCTGCCTTTGAAGAGATGTTGACGATCGAACCACCGCGACCGTCTGCCCGCATCCGAGCGGCAGCCTCGCGTGCGCAGAGGAATGGTCCGGTGAGGTTGACCGCCCACAGTCGCTCGAGCGCGGCGACGGTGTAGGTGTCGAGGGTTCCGTAGCTTCCCGCGATCCCTGCATTGTTGACCAGGACGTCGAGACGATTGCAACGTTGATCGATCTCGGCGAACATCGCCAGCACGGCATCTTCGTCTCCCACATCGGCCTGCACCGCAAACGACTCGTTGCCGATCTCGTCGACCAGTTCGGCAGCAGCATCGGCGCTAGCGGCGTAGTTGACCACCACGCGATACCCGGCGCGTGTGGCGAGGCGGCTGACAGCCGCGCCGATTCCACGGCTCGCGCCGGTGACCAGCATCACCGGCCTCGGGGCCGCCGATTGCTCTGCCGTCTGCTCGCTCATTGCAGTCTCTGCTCCAGTCCGCTCTTCACTGCGGGCCAGTCAGCGCGCGTGATGGCATACATCGCCGAGTCCCGGGCGACGGTGTTCTCTTCGCCGGCCGCATACGAACCGCGGTGGCTGCGCAGGATTCCTTCGAACACCGCGCCGATCCGCAAGATCGCCGTGCGGCTCTGTGCGTTTCGGGCGTCGGTGCAGATCGAGACTCGATGCACGTTCCAGGCATCGAACGCGTTGCTCAGCAGCAGCAGCTTGGCCTCGGTGTTGATCGGCGTGCGTTGCGCGGACGCGGCGAGCCAGGTGCCACCGATCTCGACCTCGTCGGGGAGGGCGTTGCCACCCCACCATTCGAGCCGCAGGTAGCGGGTGCAGCCGACGAGGGCGGCGTCGCTGAGACGCCGTTGCACGAAAGGCACGGCCGAGCGCGCCTGTTGATCCTTGAGCAGTCCTTCGATGTAACGCTGCATGCCGTCGACCGTCGGCGGCACCGGCGTCCATGAGTACGTGCCTCGCTCCTGGTTCCCGGCCTCGGTCAGTTCCTCCGCGAACTCGAGTCGAAGCTGCTCGAGTTGAACGTGGGTGCCGGTGAGGGTTGGGGCTGCGACGCTCATGGGTTCCCCAGCATGCCAGGTGAGCAGCGGACTAGGGCATGAACAACAGGGCGGGCGTTTCGAGCAACGCCCTGATCCGCTGGATGAATGCGGCCGCATCGGCTCCGTCAACGACTCGGTGATCGAACGATGAGGACAGGTTCATGATCTGGCGAGGCAGGACGATCTCGTTGACGTAGACCGGCCGTGTGGTGATCTTGTTGACGCCGATGATCGCGACCTCGGGATAGTTGATGATCGGAGTCGACACGATGCCACCGAGCGCCCCGAGGCTGCTGATCGTGATCGTCGAATCGCTCAGTTCCTCGAGGGTGATCTTGCCGTTGCGCGCCGCCGTGGACAGGCGTGCCACTTCTTCGGCGAAGCTCCACATGTCGCGGCTCTGAGCGTCTTTGACGACCGGGACCATCAAACCCTTTGCCGTCTGTGTGGCGATCCCGAGATGCACCGATCGATGACGTTGGACTACCCCGTTCTCGTCGTCGTACCGCGCGTTCATCTGCGGGAAGTCGTCGATGGCCACGACCACCGCGCGCATCAGCAGCGGCAGCACCGTCAACCTCGACTCGCCTTCGAGGCGCTCCTGATTGAGGTGGGCGCGAAGGCGCTCGGCCTCGGTGACATCGATCTCTTCGACGTACGTGAAGTGCGGGATGCGCGTCTTCGAGAGTTGCATCCGTTGGGCGATGTTGCGGCGCAGGCCGATGACCTTCACCTCGTCGACCGCATCCTCACCACCGGCCGGTGGGCGGGCACGGCTTTGCGCAGCTGGGGCCTGGCGTGACAGCTGGCTGTCCAGATCGCCGTGGAGGACGCGCCCGTCCGGGCCGGACCCGGCGACGGTGCCAAGATCGATCCCGAGCGTTTTCGCCCGCTGCCGCACCGCGGGCGCAGCGGTCGCAGCGGTTGCCGGCGCGCCAGCGGGCGCGACTTTGCCGTTTGTCGGCGCAGTTGTCGCGACAGGCGGCGGCTCGGGTGGCGGAGGCAGCGGCGCAGGCGAATCCTGATCCGACCCATCCGATGGCGCGGCGGCCGCTTCAGCAGGTTCCGCGCGTGTCGCCGGTTCGGAGCCGTGGCCGTTGTCGGTGGTGGCGCCGGTGTCGATGCGAACGAGTGGTGAGCCCACCGCCAGTATGTCGCCAACAGCAGCGCCGACGGAGATGACGACCCCGGCGACAGGCGACGGCAGCTCGACGGTGGCCTTGTCGGTCATCACCTCGACCATCACCTGATCTTCGACGACTTCGTCGCCGGGATTGACATGCCACTCGACGATCTCTGCCTCGGCAATGCCTTCGCCGACGTCCGGCAACTTCACCACGTACTCGGCCATGTCAGGCGGCCATCACTCGTCGCAGCGCGGCACCGACGCGTGCCGGCCCTGGGAAGTAGTCCCACTCCTGTGCATGCGGATACGGGGTGTCCCAACCGGTGACCCGCTCGATCGGCGCTTCGAGGTGGTAGAAGCAGAGCTCCTGCACCGTGGCCGACAGCTCCGCACCGAAGCCGCTGGTGCGGGTGGCCTCGTGGACGATGACACATCGTCCCGTCTTGGTCACCGAGGCCTCGATCGTGTCGGTGTCGAGTGGCAAGAGGGTGCGCAGGTCGATGATCTCGGCATCGATACCCGTCTCCTCAGTCGCCGCCTCGGCAACATGAACCATCGTGCCGTACGCCAGCACGGTGACCTCGTCACCGGGGCGTCGTATCGCCGCCTGGCCGAGCTCGACACGGTAGTAACCATTGGGGACCTCGCCGAGAGGATGGCTGGACCACGGGACGACAGGTTGGTCGTGATGGCCGTCGAACGGGCCGTTGTAGATGCGCTTCGGTTCGAGGAAGATGACCGGGTCGTCGTCCTCGATCGAAGCGATCAGCAGGCCCTTGGCGTCGTACGGATTCGATGGCAGCACGGTTGTCAGCCCGCACACGTGCGTGAACAAGCTTTCCGGGCTCTGGCTGTGCGTCTGCCCGCCGTGGATGCCACCGCCGCATGGCATGCGCACCGTCATCGGCGCGGTGAACTCGGCACTCGAGCGGTAACGCAGTCGAGCGGCTTCGGAGATCAGTTGATCGAGGCCGGGATAGACGTAGTCGGCGAACTGGATCTCGACCACCGGACGCAGACCGTAGGCGCCCATCCCCACGGCGGCGCCGATGATGCCACCTTCCGCGATCGGCGTGTCGAAGACCCGCGTGCTGCCGTACTTGGTCTGCAACCCTTCAGTGCAACGGAAGACTCCACCGAAGTAGCCGATGTCCTCGCCGAACACCACGACGTTCTCATCGCGTTCCATCATCACGTCCATGGCGGACCGGATCGCCGCGTTCATCGTCATCGCGGTCATCGTTCTTCCTCCATCTGCCGGCGCTGCCGCTGCAGATGTTCGGGCATGTCCTTGAACACGTCCTCGAAGATGCTCCTGGCACTGGCAACCCGGCCATCGAGGAGCGTGCCGTACGACTCGGCCTCTTTCGCCGCGGCGAGCACTTCGGCATCGCTCTCGGCAACGAGCTTGGCATGCTGCTCGTCCGACCACTCGCCACGAGCGATGAGATGGTTCTTGAGTCGCTCGATCGGGTCGCCGAGCGGCCACGACTTCCACTCGTCGGCCGGCCGGTAGCGCGACGGGTCGTCGGACGACGAATGAGCCGCGGCCCGATAGGTGACCCACTCGATCAGCGTCGGGCCGTGGTTGCCGCGGGCGCGTTCTGCGGCCCATCGGGTCGCTGCGAGTACGGCAAGGTAGTCGTTGCCGTCGACGCGCAACGCGGGGATGCCGTACCCGATCGCGCGAGCTGCAAAGGTCGATCTCGAACCACCGGCGATCCCCTGGAAGGACGAGATGGCCCACTGGTTGTTGACCACGTTGAGGATCACCGGCACTTGGTACGTCGTGGCAAAGGTCAAGGCGTGGTGGAAGTCGGCCTCGGCCGTGGTGCCCTCGCCGACGACGCCGGATGCGATGCATGTATCGCCTTTGATGGCGGACGCCATGGCCCAGCCGACGGCCTGTATGAACTGGGTGCCGAGGTT
>JANMMQ010000115.1:0-9668 GCA_031373465.1 Ilumatobacteraceae bacterium
CCGATACCTGGTGGCGATGACGTCATCGAGCCCTAGAAGATCGGCGAGGGGCTTGACGAGGTCGTAGGGGGTCGTCGTGGCCATGACGACCGGCCGACCGGCCGCGCGGTGCTGCTCGAACAGCGCTGCTGCGAGCGGCTGCACCATCTCCAGCAATCGTTCGGCAGCAGTCTCTGCGGCGGACTGCACCGCCTCCCGGGACTTTCCTTTGGCCATCGCCACCGCCTGGCGGGCCAACGCCATCGACGGCAACGTCTCGCCGATCGTGTTGAACATCCGGAACAGCAGCGCCTCACCGGGTATCGAGCGGTTGACCAGACCAGCGGTCTTCATCGCCGCCGAGAAGACCTCACCGGAGGCCCCGGCCAGCAGGGTGCGATCGAGGTCGAAGAATGCTGCGCCCCTACTGGTCATCAGAGCGACTGTACGCCAAAACGGGAGAAACCCCGCTTGGGGGAAGCGGGGTTTCTCAACCAGAACCCTGTGATTGGGGAACCACATTTGGGGGGTTCGTTCGAACGGAACCAATTGGGGGTAGGGCCCGCTCGACTACATGTGAAAGTATGCACGTGAACGAGTGATCTTTCAAGCAGTAACGGAAGATAGTCGATATCATTTTTTGAGATGGATCTACGCCAGCTCACGACGCTTGTGGCGATCGCCGATCACGGTTCCTTCTCCGCTGCGGCGCGGGCCCTGTACACCGTCCAATCCAACGTCAGCGGACACGTCGCCCGCCTCGAACGCGAGCTCGGCGTGACCTTGGTCGACCGCCAACGTGGCGGATTGACGGACGAGGGTGTCATCGTGGTCGACCGTGCCAGACGCGTGCTCCATGAGTTGGAAGACCTGGCGGCCGAGATGGCCTCCCGAGGCAACGAGGTCACCGGGGATTCGCGTCTTGGGGTCATCGGCACAACGGCGCGCTGGCTGCTGCCGCAGCTGCTCGGCCAGGTAACCCGCGCCCATCCGCAGGTGCACGTCACCATCCATGAGGGCAACACCAGCAGCTTGCTCCCCCGCCTCCAGGCCTCACAGATCGACGCGGCCATCTTGCACCTGCCGATCGACGAACCCGAGCTGCAGGTCGACGCGCTCTTCGCCGAAGATCTGCTCCTGCTCGCCCACAGCCGCTTCGGCTTGGCGGGATGTGACTCAGTGTCGCTGAAGGAACTTGCCAGGATTCCGTTGCTGCTGCCACCGCATGGCACCGCCTTGCGCCGCATCATCGACCGTGCCGCGGCCGCAGCTGATGTCGAGCTGCAGGCTCAGGCAGAGATCGACGGAGTGCGATTGTTGGCCTCGCTGGCGTTCGAGGGTTATGGCCCGGCGATCGTTCCGGCCACGTCAGTCCCGCGTTGGTTGAAGGGCGACTTCCATCGGGTGCAGGTCCCCGAGCTGCCGCGGCGGGTCGTCGGCTGGGTGCAACGGCGTCGTCCGGCACCGGGTATTCCGACCCGCGTGCTGCTGGCAGTGCTTCGCGACGTGATCGCGCTTCAAGGCCCGAAGCAACCTGGGGTGCACGTCGGCACCGAGGCATTCCCCCTCGGCCGCGCTGTCTAGTCTCAGTTCGTGCAACCGGTCGACCTTCGCAATCGAGTCGTCGGCGCGGTCAGCTCGGACGTCCGCGAGTTCGAAGGACGGCAGGTCGTGTGGGTCGATGTCGACGCAGGGTCCCGTGTCGGGGCACTGACGTCTGACTCATCCGGCAAGATCGAGAACGCTTCGTGCGTGGCACGGGCCAAGGGATTCCCATTGATCGTGATCATGCGATCGAGCGGTGCCGACATCGTCGAGGGTTTTGCCGCGTTGCATGGGTGGGGCCTTGCGGCCAGGGCCCTCACGGACTGTTCCGGCGTCGTGCCCATCATCATGGTCGTGGAGGGCCCGGCGGTCTCCGGTCCCGCGCTTCTGCTCGGCATCGCCGATTTCGTCGTGATGACCAAGGACTCGTACGCCTTCGTCACCGGGCCGACGATGGTGGCCGAGTTCACCGGAGTGAGGATCGACAACGAGGAGCTCGGCGGGGCCGCATCGCACGCGCGCTACACCGGAGCGACGAGCCTCGTCGCAGCCGATCTCGATTCGGCGATCGAGGTCGTCGGTCAACTGCTCACCTATCTTCCACAGAACAACGACGAAGAGCCTCGCATGGTGCCGACGGATGATCCGCTTGATCGACAGACGCCCGAGGCGGGCACGCTGATGCCGAAGACGTCGACCGGTAGCTACGACGTTCGTGATGTGATCCGGGCGATCTGCGACGACAGCGAGATGCTCGAGATGCGCGGTCGCTGGGCGCCCAACGTCGTCACAGCGTTTGCGTCGATCGGTGGGCTGCCGATCGGCATCGTCGCGAACCAGCCGTTGGCACTCGCCGGCACCCTCGACATCCCCGCCTCGCAGAAGGCCGCCCGCTTCGTAGCGTTCTGCGATGCCTTCAACCTGCCGATCGTGACGCTCGTGGACACGCCGGGTTTCTATCCCGGCAAGGACCTCGAGTGGCGAGGAATGATCCGTCACGGAGCGCAGTTGGTCTTCGCATACGGTCGCGCGACCGTGCCACGGATCTGCGTGATCCTGCGCAAGAGCTACGGCGGGGCTTACATCGTGATGGACTCCAAGACCATGGGCAATGACCTTTGCCTGGCCTGGCCGTGGGCCGAGTTGGCAGTGATGGGTGCCGGACAGGCGGCGGCAATCTTGCAGCGCCGGGCGACCCCAGAAGAGCGCGCGGCCTTCGAGATCGACTACGCCGAGCGACTGCTCAACCCGTACATCGCTGCCGAACGCGGTTACATCGACGGTGTCATCGAGCCGACCGAGACCCGCCAAGTCATCGCCGAAGCCCTGATGACCCTGATCGACAAACGTGAAGCCCTCGTCTCGAGACCCCACGACAACACGCCTCTTTGAATGGTCGGGACTGGCCTCCGCTCCACTTCGGCTGTTCCCTCCTGCGGCTCGTCGCTGGCGCTTCCCTCGCCGCTCCCACCCGCTACGGGTAGCGCGTGGCCCAGGAGTTTGGCGGCACTGCGTCCATCAATTGGTTCGGTGAACCAGAAACCTTGGGCCGTTGTACAGCCCATGCCGCGTAACAGTTCGACCTGACCCGCGGTCTCCACGCCTTCGGCGACCACATCGAACCCGAGGGCGTGGCCCATGTCGAGGATGATCTGGACGAGCGACGACGTACGCGGGTCGACCTCGAGGTCACGGATGAACGAGCGATCGATCTTCAGCGCCTCGATCGGAAACACGTGCAGCGCCTGCAGTGACGACATACCGGTGCCGACGCCGCCGATCTGCACACCGATGCCCGCGGCGTGCAGTCTCTCGATCACAGCGAATGCCGCGTCGGGCTTGCGCCTGACAACACTCTCGGTGATCTCCAGGGTGAGATTGGCGGGCACCAGCCAGTGACTGGCGAGACAGTCGAGGATGTGATCCAGCAGACCCACATCTTCGAGCTCACGATGCGAGATGTTGACACTGACCTTGACGGCTCCGTTGTACGACAGCTGCCACTCAGCGATCTGACGACAGACCTCGTCGATGATCCAGCGTCCGAGAGTCACGATCAAGCCGATCTCTTCCGTTTCCGGCAGGAAGTCGGCCGGCCGCAACAGCCCGCGCACCGGATGGCGCCATCGCACGAGCGCCTCGAAGTGGTCCGTACCCTCAGCGTCGAGGTTGACGATCGGCTGGTAGTGGACCTCGAACTCCTGGCGGTCGATCGCGTGGCGGATCTCCGACTGCACGGCCAGCCGGGCCACCGCGCCGTCGCGCATGGCGGCGTCGAACATCGCGAACGAACCGCGATCGTGCGTCTTCGCGTGGTACATCGCGATGTCGGCGTCGCGCAGTACGTCCTCGGCGTTCGTGTACGAACCCTCGCTGGTCGCCACGCCGATGCTTGCCGTGACCGTGACCCTGTGCCCATCGATCTCGATCGGTGCTGCCAGGTTGGTCTGCATGCGCTCCACGATCGAGCGAATCGCGCTGAAGTCGATGTTGTGCAGCAAGAGGGCGAACTCGTCTCCGCCGAAGCGGGAGGCAAGATCGGCGGGGCGCAGGGCGTTGCGCAGACGGCGACCCACCTCCTTTAGGAGCCGGTCGCCGGCCAGATGACCCAGCGAATCGTTGACGAGTTTGAACCCGTCGAGATCGAGGAACACAACTGCGTATCGCAATGCAGCAGGAGACCGTGCGTCGGTGATGGCGAAGTCGAGACGTTGCAAGAACTGCTTTCGATTGGGCAGACCGGTGACCTCGTCGTACAAAGCGCCCTGGCGCAACAGCTCCTCGAGTTGCTTGCGCGGCTCACTGTCGTGGATGGACCCGACGACGCGCGTCGGCGGACCATCAGGTAGATCGACCGCCAGAGCTCGGCACGTTAGGCAGCGATAGCTGCCGTCAACAGAGCGGACGCGATGTTCGAAGACGACCGGCTCGAGACCACCGTTCACGGCGACGCTCAGCTGCTCACGAACGCGATCCAGATCCAGCGGATGCACCGCATCGAGCCAGACCGATGGCCCGCCGACGGCGCCGTGATAGCGCCGACCAAGCAGCTCCATGCAACGCCCCGAGTAGTAGATGGTGTCGGTCGACAGGTCCCAGTCCCACAAACCGTCGTTGGTCGCCGCCGCCCACAGGCTGTAGCGCTCTTCGCTCGTTCGCACGTTTTCCAGAAGCTTCAGTTGCTCGAGCGCTGCGGTCAGCAAAGCGGCCCACTGGTTGTGAGTTTCACGCCCGTTGGTGGAGAGTGCGTCCACTTCTCCGGCGACGGCCAGCAGCCCGAAGTCGAGGCCGCGCGCCTTCACGGGTACAACGATGGTGACCTCATTGGCCAGAGGATCGGCCAACCCGATCAGGTCAGGCGGCGGAAACTGCTCCACGAGACAGACTGTTCCGACAAGACGGGACAGGGCGTCGTGAGGGTCGTGCTTGCCGGCGATCCGCAGGCGGCCCGTCGAGACGTCACCATCCCACAGCGCTAAGTACGCGCCGCGCACCGCCGTAGCTCCCAGCCACTGCAGACGCCTTGGGTCCGCGCCCGCGTGATCGAGCATTTGCATGCTGATCTCGTATTGCTCGCGCATCGAGTTCTGACGCACCCTGTTCTGCTCGAAGTTGACCCTCGCCTCATCACGCCACAACCCAAGACCGCCGTCCGCCGTCGCCGACCAATCGGCATCGGGACAACCGCACGATCCGCGAGGTATGAACTGGGACGGCGAGCGGTAGCAACGCGTTTCGACGTGCTCGCCGCGCAGTTGGGCGATAACGAGTCGCGCGGCCGACGCGCCGATCTCGTCGAACGGCTGAAACACTGTCGAGAGCGTCGGATCTGTGTGCGCGCCGGCATCGATGCCGTCGAATCCGACGATGGCTAGATCGCCCGGAACTTCGATACCGAGGTCTGAGAGTTGTGCCATGCACCCGATCGCGTTGCGGTCTGTGGCGAGGACCAGTGCGGTGAGCGGCATCCCTGCGGCGAGCAGCTGGTGCGCCACATCGCGGCCGCCGAGATCACCGTTGTCGAACGCGGGGAAGAACCACTTCTTGTATGGGTCGAGACCCTCCTCGATCATTGCCTCGCGGTATGCGTCATGTCGCGCCCGCATGTCCGGCTGGATGAGGTTCGCGGCGTAGCCGATACGGGTGTGGCCGTGGGCGACGAGGTGGTGGACGGCCTCTTTCACTCCCGCTGAGTTGTCGGGCGTGGCTGAGGGAGCACGGAACCCCTCCATCTCGTCGCTAGCGAGGACTATCGCCTTACCAGACGCGCGCAACCGGTCGAGAAAGTCGCGGTGCGTTGCCGACGCAATCGAAATCACGCCGTCGAGATGATCCCAGGCGATCGGCGTACTGAAGTCCGGGGCCGACACAACTTCGTCGCTGCCACGCCCAGCGTCGAGCGTTTGGACGAGCACGACGTTGCCGCCTTCGGCTGCAACCTCACGGGCCACGCCCATAACGATCCTGCCGTAGTAGAAGCCACCAGTGACGGGTAATAGCACCCCAATCGTGAATGGCTTCCCCACCCACCAAGCTTACGGTCCAAATACCCTGTTCGGCCGTCCCTGAGCCCGCGGAGGATGTCGAACAGATCGTCGGTGCCGAAGTCGTGCGGCGCGCCGATAGGGCATAGTCTCGCAGTGAGGAGCAAGCCTCTACATATCATCCGTGTCATCTAGGGGAACAACATGCCCGACACCATCACCATCATCGACGACCGCACCGGCAAGCAGGTCACGGTCCCGATCACCGACAACATCTTTCCCGCGAGCGCTGTGCGTGAGCTGGATCCATCGCTGTTCATCTACGACCCCGCCTTCATGCAGACAGCTGCGTGCAAGAGTGCCATCACATACCTCGACGGTGAGGCAGGAATCCTGCGATACCGCGGTTACCCGATTGAGCAACTGGCGGAGCACAGCACATATCTCGAAGTCGCCTACTTGCTGCAGAAGGGTGAGCTACCCAACGCTGCCCAGCTCCAGCAGTGGAAGGACGACGTCACCGTCCACACGTTCATTCACGAGAACATGCGCAAGCGGTTCGTCGATGGCTTCCACTACGACGCTCATCCGATGGGGATGCTGGTCAGCTCGATCGCGGCACTCGGCACCTTCTACAACGACGCCAAGGACATCCACGACCAGGACAGCCGCGACAAGCAGATCCTGCGAGTGATCGCGAAGATGCCGACACTGGCGGCGATGTGCTACCGGTTCTCGGTTGGTCTCCCCTTCGTCTATCCCGACAACAACTTCAGCTTCCCTGCCAACTTCCTCAACATGATGTGGAAGATCAGCTCGTACGAGATCGACCCTCGCCTCGAGCGGGCCATGGATGTGTTGTTCATCCTGCACGCCGACCACGAGCAGAACTGCGGCACCACTGCGATGCGCGTGGTCGGGTCGAGTCACGCGGATCCCTACTCCGCCACCGCCTCAGCGGCGTCGGCGCTATACGGCCCACTGCACGGGGGTGCGAACGAGCAGGTCGTACGGATGCTCACCGAGATCGGTTCGATGGACAACGTCCCGGCGTTCATCGAGGACGTCAAGTCCGGCAAGGGTCACCGCTTGATGGGCTTCGGGCACCGCGTCTACAAGAACTACGACCCTCGGGCGACGATCATCAAGAAGACCGCATACGACGTCTTCGAGGTCACGGGCAAGAACCCGCTGCTCGACATCGCCTTGAAGCTCGAAGAGGTGGCGCTCAGCGACGACTACTTCACCAGCCGGAAGTTGTACCCGAACGTCGACTTCTACTCGGGCTTGATCTACCAGGCGCTCGGTTTTCCGGTTGCGATGTTCACTGTGCTGTTCGCCATCCCGCGTGCGTCGGGATGGCTGGCCCACTGGCAGGAGCTGCTGAACGACAAGGATCAGAAGATCAGCAGACCGCGCCAGTGGTACACGGGCACAGGGGTGCGCGATTACGTGCCGATCGCCGACCGCTGAGGATCGAACGGACCTCCTCGTCCGTTTCTCGATTCAGCGGAAGGGTTCATCATGACCGAACTTTCAATCGAACAAGCGGCCCCGACGACCACGCAGCCGACTCCGCCGCTGTACGGCTCGGCCGCCGGTCTCGTTGCGGGCGCCGTGTCGGTGACAACGGGGATGCTCGTTGCCGGAATCCTCGATGTTGTCTCGCCCATCGACGCAGTTGGACGCGAGTTCATCGATCGCGTGCCGCCGTGGCTCAAAGAGCAGGCCATCCAGTGGTTCGGGACCAACGACAAGCTCGCACTGCGAGTCGGCATCGTCGCCATCCTGGCGATTTCCGCGCTGATCGTCGGAGTCCTTGCCGTGCGTCGTGCCCTTGCCGGAGTCATCGGCATCTGCGTGTTCGGTGTCATCGGTGCGCTCGCGGCTTGGCACCGGCCGGGCGAGTCGGCCGGCGCGGCGCTTCCATCAGTCATCGGCGCGGCCGTCGGAATCCCCCTCCTGATGTGGCTCATCCACCCCTCACGTCCGGCTGCTATCGAACGTCCAGGTCGCTCGAAGGTGCCACTCGGATGGGATCGGCGGCGATTCCTCGTTTCGACCGGATCGGTCGCAGCTGCCGCCGTGGTCGCGGGCGCCCTAGCCCAGGTGCTCGAGTCTCGTCGCATCCGATCGATCCGCGAAGCAATTCCGGACACGCTCCCCCCGGCCGCCGCGCCCACTGGATCGGGTACCGAAGTGCCCGCCGGCGCGACCTTGAGCCCGGTGACACCCTTCGTCACGCCGAATGGCGACTTCTACCGCATCGATACGGCGCTGTCGTTCCCCCGGATCAGCCTGTCGAGCTGGAAGGTCGAGATCAGCGGCATGGTCGACAAGCCGCTGAGGATGACGTACAACGACTTGCTCGCCCGTCCGCAGGTCGAGCGGATGGTCACGTTGTGCTGCGTGTCGAATGAGGTCGGCGGTGACCTGATCTCCAACGCCAGCTTCCAAGGGATCATGCTGGCCGATCTGCTCAATGAGGCGGGCGTGCAAGCCGGTGCCCAGCAGGTGTACAGCACCAGCCTCGACGGCTGGACATGTGGATTTCCGGTCGAGGTCGCGCTCGATGGCCGCGACGCGATGATCGCCCTGGGAATGAACGGGCAAGCGCTGCCGCTCGAACACGGATTCCCCGCGCGCGTCGTCGTCCCCGGGCTGTACGGCTACGTCAGCGCGACCAAGTGGTTGAGCAAGATCGAACTGACCACTTGGGACGCAGAGGAAGGGTTCTGGGTCCCGCGCGGGTGGGCTCGCGACGCACCGATCAAAACCGAGTCACGCATCGACGTACCGCGCGATGGCGAGAAGCTCGCTGCGGGACCGACGAAGATTGCGGGCATCGCGTGGGCTCAGCACCGCGGCGTGCAACGCGTCGAGGTGCGGATCGACGAGGGAACGTGGCAGGAGGCCCGACTCGGCAACGACGTCAGCGACGATGCCTGGCGCCAATGGGTGCTCGACTGGTCGCCGGCACCTGGCAAGTACACCATCCAGGTCAGGGCCACCGACAAGGATGGCACCACCCAAACCGCCGATATCGCTCCCCCGGATCCGGACGGTGCGACGGGCTATCACACCCGCACGGTCCAGGTCGGCTGACTACTCACACACGTCGATCAGGATCTTGCCTGCGTTGGCGTTGGCCGCCATGTGCCGATGCGCATCGGCGATCTTGTCGAACGGATAACGGCTGTCGATGATCGGCTTGAGCTTGCCGTCGTCGAAGAGCGGAAGCATCTCAGCAGCGAACCGGCGGGTCACAGCGATCTTCTCCTCGATCGGCCTGGCGCGCAGCATGGTGCCGGTCCACGTGACGCGACGACCCATCAGCGCGTAGACGTTGACGGGCACCGTGCTGCCTCCCATCAAGCCGACCTGGATGATGTGCCCCTTCATCGCTATGGCCTGCAGATTGCGTTCGACCTCCTCTCCGCCGACGACGTCGAGGATCGTGTCGAAGCCGTCGGGAACGATCTGCGCGGCCTCAGCCAACCAGTTGGACGGTGAGCGTTGCAAGACCGCATCGGCTCCGAGTGACCGGCAGAGATCCATCTTGCCGGCTGAACACGTCACGGCGATGCGAGCTCCGATCGCCTTGACGATCTGAATGCTCGCAGTCCCGACTCCAGACGCGCCCGCATGCACAAGCGACCA